>CAYWSS010000445.1:0-5235 GCA_964460505.1 uncultured Caldilineaceae bacterium
ACGATTGTGTACTGTGCTCACTCCCCCCGCTATGCGCGTCGAATGAGGTGGTAAGTTAAGTCCTCCCCCCTCCTGAGGGGGGTAAGTAGTTACCATTTTCTTTTGATTTAGCTTAATTTCTGTTATACTGATTATCGAATGGAAGAGTAATGTTTGTTATCTGTTAACCGTTTAGCCGGAGGCCGGAATGAGCGGGTCAGCGCTTCGTTTTTTGCAACAAGAAAATATCCGCCAGAAAAAAACTATTGCTTCTCTGGAACAGGATATTAAGGCAATGTCTCGCTATCTGGATATGATCACCGAGCTATACTGGATTTCTCAACATATCAACAACGAGAAAAACCCGGCGGAAACAATCAACTATCTCTTGCGAAGCGTGGGGATGGCGATTGGATCCAATGACGGTTCAATTTCCAGACTGAATCGAGAAACGGATGAACTGAAATTTATCTTTGTCCACGGCGATTTGAAAGAGCAGTTGGCCGGTTTTCGGATGAAAAGTGACACCGGCATTGCAGGCTGGGTGGTAACCCACCAGGAGCCCATCATTATCAATAACCCTCGCCAGGACTGGCGATTTTCGCAAATTGTTGACGAGGAGTTTGGCTTTCTTACGCAGTCCATCGCATCGGTGCCCATTATGGACAGAAACACGGTGTTGGGTGTTATTCAACTGGTAAATAAAACGGGAAATCACTTTACCGATGCCGATGTGGCGGTGCTGCTTATTTTTGGGCATATTGCCAGCATTGTGTTAGACAAAATTGAAATCGAAGAAAAGGATAAAGCTGAGCCAATTGATTTTTTCTTTACATAGCAGGGCTACGGCATAAAAAAGGAGGTTTTCTGTTTTCAGGAAAACCTCCTTTTTGTTTCAACCAGGTAAGGCGCAGGGCGATTGTCTCTATTCAGCCTGTTTCCTCCGCTCTTTTTCTATCTCAGCCAGTCGAGTACCAGCAGCAGCCAACGCATCTCTGAGCGAATAAACCTCTGACAAAAACACAATAAATGATTGCGAGGGGTCTGCGGGGGCATAAATTCGCAAAGCGGAATCGCTTCGGGCGGTGCTGGGAATTAGCTCAATCTCCAGGTGCTTGCTGGCGATAACCTTTTCATACATTAGATAAATTCTCCTCCGTAATACTCTCCGTGCAATTCGTTACCCGACAAGCCTTCCTGAAAGCTCGATTTTAGGTCAAAAATATCCAATAATTGAAGCGACCTGGCTCTATAACAGCTTCCAGAAAGGTGAATCTACAAAACAAAACAGTGTCTTTATTGTAACTCAAATAGTGCAAATCCCAAAGTGCGGGCAGCTTTACCAATTTTGCAAGTTATGATATGATACACTATGTAAAGGTGACATAATGTATTTACATAATATAACGGGAGGGGCAGTGTGAACAGCAAAAAACACCTCCATTGGTTTTTAATTGTTGGTTTTGTTATTTTCGGTTTGACGGCCTGTGAAATCAGTCGTTCCGGCGATGTGGTGAGTGATATTGCCCCGTTAGCGCCTCCGGCCTCGGCCCAGGCAAACGCCACACTGCGTATTGAGCCGGCCTCGCAGCCACTGGATGCCGGGGGCGTTACCACCGCCGAAATTTGGGTGACCGATGTGACTAATCTGGCAGCGGTTGATCTTGAGCTGCGTTTTGACCCGGCCATCCTAAACGTTGTGGACGCGGACCCCGGCAAAGACGGGATTCAAATTCAGCCCGGCAATTTTCTGACCGCCGATTTTGTAGTAAAAAATGAGGCTAACAACGACAGCGGCATTGTACACTACACCATTACGCAAGTGGCCCCAACCTCTCCTGTAAATGGAGGCGGCCTGCTGGCTTTGATAACTTTTAATGCTATGGCTCCGGGTAACAGCCCCATCAGTTTCTCCATTGCTCAATTGGCCTCCGGCACTGCCCAGGCCATTGCCGCTGATCTCCAGCCGGGAGAAATTATTGTGGCGCAAGGGGGGGGCCAACCGGCTCCGGCTCCGGCTACCGCGCCGCCGGCCACACCGCTTACCGGTTTGCCCACGCCTACATTTACCCCGATACCAACCAACGTTCCGGTTCAGATTTCACCAACACCACCGCCTGCGGGTGTTGCCACCCTAAGCCCTGCACAACAACCCGTCGATACGTCTCAAGCAGACACGCCCACCCCACTTCCACCGCCAACGGCAACATTTACCCCCATTCCCCCCCCGCCGGCCACAATTTATCAAATGGTATACATTCCACCGGGCGCAACCTACGGCTTTTGCTACATGGCTCAACCCGGCGAAGACATTTATACGCTCTCCGACAAATTTAATACAACCCCGTACGCCATCAACCTGGCCAACGACCTTTATGAACCGTATATTATAAAAGGGCCACAAACTATCTTCGTTCCGCAGGAGTTGGGCAATGGCCCCAATGTCTACCGGGTAAAACCGGGCGACACTTTGGCTATCCTGGCCGAACGGTGTAAGATTCCTGTAGAAATGCTGGCTCAAGTTAATGCCATAGACCTTGGTGAAGCACAGCAACACGCCAATACAATTTTATTAACCCAAGGTGGGGGCGTCACAGACCTGATTATTCCCATTCCACCTTTCCCGCCCCCATCCCGGTACCAGTATCCGCGGGGGCCAATACCCATTATTCCCTACCAGCAGCCGTATCCAATCCACAAAGACCCCCTGTATCGCTGGTAATTCAATTCCGTGATGCAACAATTAAGAATAGACCACGTTACTATTGCCGCATCCTCGCTAAAAAGATTGGAAGAACTGTTTGCCGGCGTTGGCCTGACTACAGATTATGGCGGGCCGCACTCCAACGGCGTCACGCATATGTCGCTGCTTGGTTTTAACGATGGTTCTTATATCGAACTTATTTCTACCCTGAACCCGGGCAAAAAAGAAACTGCCTTTTGGGGCAAGCACATTGCGGGCAATGGCGGCCCATGCGCGTGGGCCGTGTACGTTGATGATGTAGCTGCCGAATCAGACCGGCTGGCCGGGTTGGACATCACCGTCAACGGTCCCCACTCCTACCATCGTCGCCGCCCCGACGGACAGTTAGTGGAATGGGATCTGGCATTTGTGGGCGATAAAGGGGCGGGAGCTACATTACCCTTTATCATCAAAGACATTACCCCGCGTCAACTTCGGGTGTGTCCTTCTGCCGGCGTGGCCGGCAGCCCTGAACAGCCCGCGCTTCTAACCGGCGTGGCCAGGGTGGTGTTGGGTGTAGAAGATATTCTCAGTACCCTCAATCTGTTTCGGCGGGTGTATAATTGGCCCACCCCGCAAACCACCGCAGACGACAGCAATCTGGAAGCCGTCCTGGCCGGTTTTGAAAACACACCGGTTATTTTTGCCGCACCTAAAAGCAACGATTCGTGGTTGGCAAAACGCCTGACCCGTTTTGGCGATTCGCCCTGCGCCTATCTGTTGGGCACCAGAGACTTTGAGGCGGCCTGCGGGCAATTTTATCTTACCCCATCAACGCACTGGTTTGAGCGGCAAATTGCCTGGTTTGATCCCGGAAAACTGGACGGATTAAAGTTGGGAATCATCGCTTAAGTGGACAGGCAAAATAAACGACACCAAAAATTGAACAGAAAGATTAGCGCCGAACAATGGGTGCTGCTCATTGGACTGCTGGGCTTTCTGGCTTTTTTGTGGATCATTGCCTTTCTGTTTATTCCCCTGTTATCGGGTCGCCCGGTGCCGGTTCCCCAGGTAATTGTTGATGCAGCGGCCACGCAAGGATTTATACTCCCCCCTACCTGGACCCCCGGTCCAACGCCGGAAATTGTCCCCACCCGGCAAGCCACCGGGGTTTACAACGGCGTCCAACCCACCCGAATTTACACACCCCGCGCCACGTCCATCCCCGGCATCCCGATGCCTGAAATTCCACTTCGAGAGGACATCATCGATCTGGCCCGAATTATGCAGGGAGAATCTGCCTTTGATCTGGAAGCAGCCCGACACGTGGGTTGGGTGGCCAAAAACCGCTGGAATCATTCCGGTTATGGCAACACCTACGCCACCGTGTCTCACGGATTTTTTGGATACCGGGCCGATTTGCAGCCAAAAAAAGAATTTATCAAAATGGCCCAGCGCGTCATCAGAGAAAAAGATGATCCCACCGGCGGATGCCTTTTTGCCCTCTCCCGCACTGACATTGCCAAATTGGGCATTTCCCCCAGCCGGGCCAATGTTACCAGTGGCGAATGGTTCTTTTTTTTAACCTGGCCGGTAAGCCGGCCCTACTAACAGGCCTTTTTACTCTGCAAGCCACGGTGTAGCAATGTCAACATCTGCTCAATTTTCACGCAAATACTGGCTGAAGCTGGTGGCGTTTACAGCGCTAATATCCGCTATTGCCCTGAGCGGCGCGCTGGCTTATCTGGTACATCGCCAGTTGATTATCTTCACCACGGCCCGCCATCCCCCCCTCACCAAAAGTCCCGCCGATTTTGAGCTGCCGTTTGAGGATGTGACTCTAACCACTACCGACGGTCTCAAACTGGCCGGATGGTACATTTCGGGTACGCGTCCCCACGCCATCATTTTGGTACACGGCATCAACGCAAACCGGGCAGCAATGCTGCCCACTGCCGCCCTGCTGGCCGAAGCCGGATATCCGCTGCTGCTCATCGACCAGCGCGGTCACGGCAAAAGTGAGGGGCTTGATGTTACCTACGGCTACAAAGAAGCATTAGATGTGCAGGCTGCGGCAGATTATTTGGATACCCTGCCCGAAATTGAGAAAATCGGGGCATTGGGCACATCTATGGGGGGCGCTACGGTTGCCCGGGCAGCGGCCATCGATCCCCGGCTCCAGGCAGTGGTCATTCAATCCAGTTACAGCAGTTTACCCAACGCGGTTGAAGATGCCTTCGACGACCTGTCCATTTTTCCCAAATACCCCTTTGCCCCACTCATTGTGTGGTTGGGCGAACAGCGTGTGGGCGTAAAAATTGGGCAGGTTGACTCAATGCGGGATTTGGCCACGGTCTCTCCCCGTTCGGTTATGATTATTCACGGAAATATTGACGGCATGTTTCCGGTTCATCACGCTTACAAAATGTACGAAGCTGCCCACGAACCCAAGAAATTGTGGGTCATAGAGCAGGTAACCCACGCCGACCCAATCATTACCCACAAGGACGAATATCGGGCGCAGGTGGTCTCTTTTTTTGAAGAGGCGTTTGCCCGCTAAAATCATACCCGCC
>CAYWSS010000446.1:0-5225 GCA_964460505.1 uncultured Caldilineaceae bacterium
TGCCACGAATTGCACGAATTAACACGAAAAAAATAAAAAATTAGTGTAATTCGTGTAATTCGTGGCAGATAATACGTTTTTTGTAGAGCGATCCTGCAAACTACCAGAGAGCCCAAAAAGTCAATGATTTCTGGCAGCCTTTATTGGGACAACAAGGGCCTGCCCCGGGCTACGTAAAATCCCTAAACAATGACCAGCAGGCCGCACTTGAGCAGCAGTTGCAAAAAACACTGCCCATTCAACCTGATGGTTCCATCCCCTTGATTGCCTGCGCCTGGGCCATCCGTGGACAGGTGTGTTAAGAAACCATTCAAAAAGGACATAAGGATAAATGACACTAACCCAACTGGCTATCGACCTTCGTACCGGCAATGCCCCTCGCGCCGGCCTGTTCTGGCTCAAAATCTTTGCCGAAAATGGCCGTGAAAATACGCTCCGCTCCGACGTGTGGGTAGAAACCGGCCTGCGGGCGGCTGCCGAAATTCCCGGCCTGGACGCCACCGACCCTTCTCCGCGCATGGCTTTGCTGACCAATTACCGGCTTTTCCAGGCCACGCGATTGAAAGACAATCAAATCTTTTCCGGGGACGAGCTGGCCTCGCTCAATTGGAATCGAAAATATAACCTCGCCCTGTTACCCGGTGCAACCGGCGGCCAATCGCTGGGCGCGTGGGTGAACTCATTGTGGGCGGAAGTAGGCCCAATTTCGCCGGAAGCGGAGGCGCTGGAAGCGCTGTTGGCCCGGCGCGACCCGCTGTGGGGCCACGACGTGCCGGAGCAGTCGCGGCTGCCGGAAATTCTGCACGAGGCGCAGCGCATTCACGGCGGCTGGCTGCCGCGCCCGGTGCTGGCCCGCATTGCCCGCGCTCTCAAGCTGCCGCTGTCCGACGTGTACGGCGTGACCGAATTTTACACGATGTTTTACACCCAGCCGGTGGGCAAAAAGGTTATCCGCATCTGCGAAGATGCCTCGTGCGCCATGCGTGGGGCGCAAGCTGTTGAAGCAGCAATCTGCCGCCACCTGCAAATTGAACCGGGGCAGTCCACAGGCGACGGTGAATTTACGCTGGAGCCGGTGCGCTGTCTGGGCCTGTGCGACCACGCGCCGGCGGCTCTGGTTAACGAAACGCGCCACCTGCAACTGACTCCCCACCGTATCAGCAATTTGCTGATGAACGAACCCCGACATCGACAAAATGAGGCCCGCGTGGGTGGGTTGGTTAAGCTGGCGCTCTCTAATGTAAAGGTGGTTGATCCAACCAGTTTGGTTGAATATCAGGCGCAAGGGGGGCTGGCTGCGCTGCGTAAGGTAATCCACACTATGACCCCGGCAGAAGTGATTGAGGCCATCAAGACCAGTAAACTGGTGGGGCGCGGTGGCGCGGCTTTTCCGGCGGGGCTAAAATGGCAATTTACGGCGGATAATCCACCCGGCCCGCGACACGTCATCTGCAACGCCGACGAGAGCGAAGTGGGCGCATTTAAAGACCGGGTGCTGATGGACGGCGACCCGTTTCGCATCATTGAAGGTTTGATTATTTCCTGCTACGCGGTTGGCGCGGAGCAGGGATTTGTTTACGTGCGCGGCGAACATCAACTGGGCTACGAGCGCTTTGCCAACGCCGTTTCCAGGTTAGAAGCGGCCGGCTGGCTGGGCCAGAATATTCAGGGAAGCGGCTTTAGCTGCTGGATTGCCGTTCGGCGGGGGGCCGGCGCTTACGTGTGCGGCGAAGAAACCGCCTTGATGGAATCGATTGAAGGCAAACGGGGGTTTCCCCGGTTGCGGCCCCCGTTCCCCACCACCCACGGCTTGTGGGGGCGGCCCACCGTTATTAATAATGTGGAAACGTTGGCCAAAGTGCCCCCCATCATCATCCACGGCGGACGGTGGTACAACGCCTTGGGCACGGAGGAGTCGGCGGGGACCAAACTGTTTGCCGTCAGCGGATCGGTGAGGCGACCCGGCGTGTACGAGGTGCCCTTTGGCGTGCCCCTGCGCCACCTGATTTTTGATATGGCCGGGGGATTGCTGGAAGGGCGGCAGTTGCGTGGAATTCTCACAGGCGGCGCGGCGGGCACGTTTTTGCTGCCGGAACATCTTGATACGCTGCTTACGTTTGAGGATTTCCGGGAAGTGGGCGGTACCATCGGCGCGGGCACGATGATTGTATTTGACGACGCCGATAACATGCATGACGTGCTGACCAGGATTGGTGAATTTTTTGCCCACGAAAGCTGCGGAAAATGTTACCCGTGTCAAATTGGCACCCAGCGCCAGGCCGAAATTTTGCACCGGATTCAACATGGCCAGGGGCAGCCCGACGATACCGAAACGCTGCTGGAACTGGCCCGGGTGATGACCGACACCAGCATTTGCGGGTTGGGGCAGGCGGCCGGCTGGGCCGTTACCGACGCAGTCAAACGGTGGCCGGGTTTGTTGGCAAGTGACGAGTGACGAGTGACGAAGAAGGACGAAGGCTCAATGACAAATAACGTAATGCTCACTATTGATTCTCAAACAGTTTCTGTGCCGGACGGCACTACAATTTTGGATGCGGCGGCAGCGCTCGATATTTCTGTTCCCACCATTTGCTACCACCCCGCGCTGACGCCTCCGGCGGTGTGCCGCTTGTGCGCGGTAGAGGTGGAAGGGCAACGGGTGCTGCAGCCGGCCTGCGTTGTTCCCGTAACCGGGGGGATGGTGGTTCACACCAATTCAGAGCGGGTTCGGGCCGGACGAAAAGTAATTCTGGAATTGTTGGCGTCCACTGTTGATTTGCGCGACGCTCCTGAAATTCAGGAATTTATCCGGGAATACGGGGTCGATACCGGCCGCTTTTCGGGGGGAATCAAACGGGAGTTTGAGGTCTACCGGGACAACCCGTTCTATATCCGCAATTATTCACAATGCGTGATGTGCTGGCGCTGTATTCAGGTGTGCGCCGACGATGTGCAGCATACCTACGCGCTCACCTGGGGCCGGCGGGGCCTTAACAGCCACGTCGCCACTTTCTTTGACGAGGATATGCCCGACACTACCTGCGTCTTTTGTGGCAACTGCGTGGGCGTGTGTCCCACCGGGGCGCTCAAAGGGTTGGTTGAGTGGCAGCTAGAAAATAAAAGTTAGGTGAGTTGAATGAGTTAAAAGGTACAAATTCAGTGAACCCGTCAAAATCGCGCTCGGGCCGGTCTCTTGACCGCGCCCGCTTAGGTGGCTCGGTCGGAGACCGGCCACAGCATCGGGTTTACTGAACCTGTACGTTAAAAGAGTTAAATGAGTGGGGGAGTTAGGAACTCACTCCACTCACCTAACTCACTAAACTCACTCCACTCTTTTTGGTTTGTAAAAAATGATGGGGCGCACAACCATACCGGTGTTTGTGGGAGGTGCCTCGTTTGGATTAAGAATTTTTGCAACGGTGTAGTGCCCGGCCAGCAACGCCTGCAATTCTGGGCCGGTTTCAAACAGGCTGTTGTCGGAGATAATGAGGACGTAATAGCGCTGCTCAAGCCGGGTGGCAAAATCCGGGGGCAGGGGTAAATTTCCCCGTTCACGGGCGTGCCACATGGCCGCTATTTGGGCCGAGGGTTCTTTTTTGGCCAGCCGGGCGTAGGTGGGGTGCATCATCACCAGCACCTCTCCCCCGGTGGCAGCAATGGTTTCGATGAGATGGTCGCCGCTGCGCCGCATCTGCAAAGAGGGAATGGCGCGCCACGGATTGTAGGCCCCAATTGCAAATTGGATAAGAACGATGCCGGCAATTACACCCTGGCTCCAACGGGGTGTTATCCACGGGGTGTGGGCTATTGAGCGGGTTAACAGGGCCGGGGCCAGACACAGCAGGGTGTAGGCCATCATCCGGTTGTTTAAATTCCCCCCAATCGAGGCCCGCCCCATCCCGCTGATAAAGATGGCCGGCCCAATGGCCAAAATCCAGGGCTGCCGGACAATTCCGCCTGGCCCCGCTGCGCGGACGGTCAGCAAGGTTGCACCCAGCATCATCAAGCTGAGCGGCCCCATTATCCCAAATAATTCTACCGTGAGAAAATTGAGTATCCGCCCCAACGTGATGGGGTTGATGCCGGCAATATGAACGGTGTAATACAGGAACCAGCCATCGCTGCCAAGTTGCAGGGCAATCACCGGCAGACACGTCATCAGGCCAAACGCCGGCCAGTAGGCCCAGGCTCGATGGCGGACAGCAATGATTAGATAGATGCCCAGCCCCACGCCCAAAATAAGGCCGGTTTGTTTGGTTAATGTGGCCAGCCCCAGCCCCAGTGCCGCCCCGACCACGCCGAGGTTGCTGTGCCGGGCGTAAATGCCCGCGGTTAATCCGGCCAGGGCCAACGTCACAAACAGCGAGTCTACCCGGGCCAGTTCGTACCAGAAGCCGGTAATCTGGTACCCGCCAAAAAATAACCCGGCGCAGATTACCCCCGTCCATGCGGATTGAGATTCCCGTCGGGCGATGAAGAAAATCAAGCCGGCAGTGGTGATGGTTGCCGCCAGAGACAGCAATCGCAAAACCAAAAAACTCACCCCGGTGGCCTTGAATAGTTGTCCTCCCAGCCAGGCATAAAGAGGCATGTAAACGTGGGGCACAAACTCGGCGTTTGGGGGAACGAAGACCGGCTGATTGTTTGCCACGCGAAGGGCGGTCATCAAAATGCCGTCTTCAATAAAGTCGAGATCGTAGGGGTAGAGAACGCGCGGCAGGGCTGTGGTAAAATAGGTTGCCGCGAACAGCGTCGCCGCAAAAAGGGCTGCGAGTTTAAAGAGTTTGATAACGGTTTGGGGGGTGAATAACGTTTGCATAGCGGGCGACGCTGTTTTATAATTCAGGTTTCAATTAGACATTATTTGGAAATAAGGCTATTTATCACCAAACAACTGATTTTAATCACGAATAGCGCGAATGGGTGAATATTACGAATAAAAGATTAAAAAAATTCGCGTTATTCGTTCATTCGCAGCTTGCCGCGTTATGTTATTTCCAATAATGTTTATTAACTTTGGTTGATTTTAAGAAACTGGCCACAAGCAGTCAAGATGTTGCTCGGGCAACGCGCTTGATGAGCGTTACCGGCGGTGAATAAAAGGGATTTGTAACTATTTTGGTTACACTGAGACACGCAGAACACGTGCGGAGATACACGGAGATTTTTTGTAACCGTTCACTCCCCCCGTATAGTTATGTCATTCCCGCATGTTTTTAGCGGGA
>CAYWSS010000447.1:0-5217 GCA_964460505.1 uncultured Caldilineaceae bacterium
CCCCCAACCGAAAAACACCCCCGCCCCCGCCGATGTCATTGCTTCTGTTATTCCCTCTGTGGTCACGGTCGTTAACCAGCAACAAAGCGGTTTTGCCAACCCGTTGGATGAGGGGCGGGTGGTCGGCTCCGGCGTAATTATTGATACGCGGGGGTACATTGTTACCAATAACCATGTGGTGGATAATCCGGGGGATTTAAAAATTGTGTTGGCCGACGGGCGTGAAACCATCGCCGAACTGGTGGCAGCCAACCCCGCCGAAGATTTGGCTATTTTAAGGGTAGACATTGCCAACCTGCCCGCCATCGAATGGGGCAACTCCCGTTCGGTGCGGCCCGGACAAGTGGTATACGCCATCGGCAGCCCGCTGGGCGACTTCCCCAACTCGGTCAGTTTTGGTATTGTCAGCGGCCTGAATCGCGCTCTGGAAATTGACAAATTTGTCATCGACGGTTTAATTCAAACGGATGCCGCCATCAACCGGGGCAGTTCCGGCGGGCCGCTGATTACGCCCGATGGAAAAGTCATCGGCATTAACACCTTCATCATCCGTGAAAGCGAAGAGCGCGGCATTGCCGAAGGCATCGCCTTTTCCATCCCCTCAGAAACCGCCAAAAACCTGCTTATCCCCTGGATTGCGGCCCATACCGGCGAATCTGTACCAATTCCCGCCGCTGAAGAATCTCAATAAATTCCAACGCTCCCAATGCCTTCCAAAGCTGACACCTTGTTTAATTGGGTAATTTATGCTGATGCGACCTTTGCCGGGCATTTCGACAGCCGAGAGATGGCGCAGATAGGGCGACACGCGTTTGGCCAGGTGATTGACACCGGCCTCTCCGGCCCGGGTTACCAACTTGCCTGTACAAGTTCTGTGAACCCGTCAGAATCGCGCTCGGGCCGGTCTCCTGACCGCGCCCGCTTAGGTGGCCCGGTTGGAGGCCGCGGCCACAGCCCCGGGTTTACTGAACCTGTACACTTGCCTGGCAGGTAGCAACGGGTGTAAAACATGTCTTGAGAACGCTGCGCAAAGCCTGGTATCACCCGGAAAACCCGCTGATTGCCCAAACCAAAGCAGACATGCAAAGTGGCTGGTCGGAATTTGCAGACGATTTGGAAACACTGGCTCAAAAATAGGCATCGGTTTCAACCTATCCCAATAATAGGTTTACACGTTCACTCCAAAAATCAGGCATACAAGAGGCTTAATCCTATCATTCCGCCGTAGGTCCTGCTCTGAACTGACCGCAAATAAGCGCAGGATTGGCCGAATGACAGGATTTTGATAGCGAAAAGTGTAAACCTATCTCTGGCCTCACTTCAGGCCAAATGAAACGATGCTCAAAAATATGAGCAGGCGTATCAGCAGATTGTGACCGACCAGACACATGAATCAAAATTAACAGATTTAGAGAGGTAACTTATGAGTACAGAAGAAAAAAAAGTAGCGAACGATTACAATCTGGCCAGGCTGGATTCTGCCTATCAGTCGTTTCAGCAGGCGCACCCAGAATTCGAGCCCCTGCACTCGATTGATGATTTACGGGCCAGGGAGTTTTCCCGGCTGGATGAGCAGAATCAGATTTATCTGGATTACACCGGCGGCGGCCTGTACGCCGATTCTCAGTTGCGGGAGCACATGGCCTTGTTGAGCGGCGGGGTTTTTGGCAATCCTCACTCCCAAAACCCCACCTCACTGGCTATGACCAACCTGGTTGAAGAAGCGCGGGATTACGTGTTGGAATATTTCAACGCCTCGCCGGAGGAGTACATTGCCATTTTCACCATGAACGCCAGCGGCGCCTTGAAACTGGTGGGCGAATCGTATCCCTTTGATGAGAATGCCCACTACCTGCTCACCTTCGACAACCACAACTCGGTCAACGGCATCCGCGAATTTGCCAAAGCCAAAGGCGCAAAACATACCTACCTGCCGGTAGTTCCCCCCGATTTGCGGGTTGACCCGGTCACGCTGGCCCTGTATCTTGATGACGTTAAACCGGGCGGTAACAATTTGTTTGCTTATCCGGCCCAATCCAACTTTTCCGGGGTGCAGCATCCGCTGGAATGGATTGAGCAAGCCCAAGCCAAAGGTTGGGATGTACTGCTTGACGCGGCAGCCTTTGCCCCCACCAATCCTCTGGATTTAAGCCGCTGGAAACCGGACTTTGTCACGCTTTCATTTTACAAGATTTTTGGCTACCCCACCGGCGTGGGCGCCCTGTTGGCTCGAAAACCGGCACTGGCCAAGCTGCGCCGCCCCTGGTTTGCCGGCGGAACCATCACCATTGCCTCGGTGCAGGGCGAGGGCCACTATCTGGCCGATGGCGAAGCGGCATTTGAAGACGGCACCGTAAATTACCTCAATTTGCCCGCCGTGGAAATTGGGTTGAAACATATGCACAGTATCGGGGTAGATACCATTCACGAACGGGTGATGCTTTTGACCGGTTGGCTGCTGGAGAATTTGCCGGCCCTGCGCCACAGCAACGGCGAACCGCTCATTACCGTGTACGGCCCCACCGACACCCCCATGCGGGGCGCGACCGTAACCATTAATTTTTACGATCCCAACGGCAAGCTGTTCGATTTTCTAAGGATAGAGGAGTTAGCCAACCACGCCAATATTTCGGTCCGAACCGGCTGTTTCTGCAATCCCGGCGCCGGAGAGGTGGCCCACGGCCTAACAAAAAATCAAATGACCGAGTGTTTTATTAATGAGGAGCGAATGACCTTTTCGCAGTTTCTGTCCGTAATTGAGCAGAACGACGACCAGAGCGCGGGCGCTGTGCGTGTATCGCTGGGGTTAGCCACAAACTTTGCCGATGTGTACCGCTTTATGAATTTTGTGCAAGGTTTTCTGGATAAAACCGCCGGCGAGATTTAATGACAATCTTTTTCCCACGTAACCCGTTCAGCCCCCTTCCCCATCATAGTGTAGTATCGGGCCTTGTGTCCGCCCACAAGGGGTTATGCTACTGGGGAGAGTGAACGATTACTTTTCCTGCTTTTTCAAACGGTTTGGCAAACCGGACAATTCTGTAACATTGCTTTGGGCTTTAACAAGAATATGTTATGATAACATAAAGCTGTGTGTGTGGGATTGAACAATGGATACAATACAAAATCAACTTCTTCTACCTATCTCCGCCGACAAAATTGATGCCTTTTGTCGGCGGAATCACATCAGGCGGTTATCTCTGTTTGGTCCAATTTTGGGCGATGATTTTGGCCCCAACAGCGACGTGGATGTGCTGGTTGAATTTGAAGCGGATGCTCATATAGGCTTGCTGGCCTTTGCCAGAACCCAGCGAGAACTCCCGGATATTCTCCAACGCCAGGTAGACCTGGTCACACCTAACGGATTGAAGCCGTTCATCAAACAGAATATTTTGGACAGGGCAAGAATTATTTATGCGGCCTGAAAAACTTTACCTAACCGATATTGTGGATGCGGCTGAAGCCATAGCCGGGTTCATTGCTGACGCAGAGGTCAAAGAGTTTAATCAAGATCAAAAAACACAAAGTGCTGTTTTGCAAAAATTGATAGTAATTGGTGAAGCAGCTTCGCGATTATCAGATGATTTTAAGACTCGCCACCCTGCTGAGGTTGAATGGTGAGATATTATGGCCTTTCGTAACATTCTGGCCCACGCTTATTTTTCGGTGGAATTGGGGATTATTTGGAAAACCGCCACACAAGATGTCCCTGAACTTTGCCAGCAGGTGCTGGAAATCTTGGAGCAAAATTCTGGAAACGGCACACCGGTTGGGTAAAGAATTATATTGTGGTTGGCTACTGCCAGGAAATTTAAAAGGGCTTCTGCACAACAATGCAGAAGCCCTTTTTTGATTTAAAAATTGTCAACCGCCCATCGGGCGAAAAGCCCTATTCCGGGCGGGTACCAAGGGTGACGTCCAGTTGCGTTTCTTCGCCATCGGCGCGGATAATATCCAGCGTAACCGTATCGCCCGGCTTAACCTGGGAGACAAGATAGGAAATCAAATCATCGATACCGGCAATCAACGTCCCGTCAATGGCAGTGATGATGTCTCCCCCGTAAAGGAAAGCTTCCGCATCCTCGGCTAACGATTCGTCGCGGCCCAGCAAGCCACCCTTATCAGCCGGGCTGTCTTCCACTACCTCAAGCACCACCGCGCCGGTAACATCGTTGGCCAAAGCTCTGAATTCGGATATGTCGGCAGTTACTTCTCCCCCGCTGATGCCAAGCCAGGCATATTTGTAATCGCCGCCTTCAATCAGCGTGGGCACTACTTTTTTGGCAATATTCACCGGAATGGCAAAGCCAATGCCGGAACTTGAGCCGGTGCGGCTGAACATTTGGGCGTTGATGCCAATCACCTCGCCGGTGCGATTGAGCAGCGGGCCGCCGGAATTTCCGGGGTTGATGGGCGCATCGGTCTGAATAGTTTCGGGAATGGAGAAGCCGCTGTTCCCACCGCGAATTAATCGCCCTTTAGCGCTAACAATACCGCTGGTCATGGTAAACTCCTGTCCAAAAGGGTTGCCAATGGCAATAGCCAGTTGCCCTACCTGAACATCGTCGCTGTTGCCCAGGGCAATGGGCTTCAGCTTACCACCGGGTAAATCCACCTTAATGACTGCCAAATCAGAATCGGGGTCAACGCCCACAACCTCGGCTGAAACTCTGGTATCATCGGGAAAAATCACATCGATATCGGTCGCATCTTCCACCACGTGATTATTGGTTACAATGTGACCTTTGTTATCCCACACAAAACCGGAACCACCCCCCTGGTTGAAAAATTCGGGGTGATCCTCCGGGGGGGCATCATCAAAAAGGCTAAGGTCGAGGGAGGTGGTCACCCTGATATTGACGATTGACGGTAAAGATTCCTGGTAAACATCCATCATTGTTCGTTCAAAGGCTGCCACCAGATCGCTGTCGCTGATATTCTGGGGGATTGGAGCCGCCTGGGCATCGCGGTTAATCTGGGGAGCCACAAATATACTCCCGGCCAAAACACCCGTTACCAACATAAGCGCGGCAATAATTGTGACACCGGCCACAACATACGGAGATTTTGTAGAATGGTTCATCTGATATTCCTCTCTATGGTGATATTGAATTCTTACCCATTATAGTAACACTATACTGACTTTAGATGAAAATAGTTTTAACGGCAGATTAGAGAAAGCTTAGAAAAATAGATGCTTGAGATTTTGTACGTTTG
>CAYWSS010000448.1:0-5208 GCA_964460505.1 uncultured Caldilineaceae bacterium
CAAGCCTAAAGGCTTGGACTCCACCACTACCTACCCCGAAATATTGAGAAGATACGTTTTTTTGAACTGTTTTTCAGTCATCGTCCCGGCGGGAAAACACTGATTGTATCCCCTTGAGAAACTGTAATGTTTGGCCCGCCGATGTAACTTAAATCTTTGCCGTTTACAAGCACCCGCCACATAGGCTTGATTTTGTAAACTTTATTGGCTACAAACCACGGGGTGCCGCTGGCGTCCAGCCTCTCACCGCCCAGCCAGGTCAGTTCAAAGACATCATCACGCGCCTGGGGGAAGTAGTTAAAGAATTTCCGCAGGGCTGTTTCCATTCTCGCGCCATCAGGCAGATGCATGGTAATATTTTGCTGTTGGGTTATGGTACGCATTTTGCCAAACATCGACACTTTTACCGCAAAATCGCCGCTATCCAGGGTCAGGGCGGTGTGATAACCGCTGATCATCATTTGTAAATGCATACTCAACATTTTGTTCCAGCCGGCCAGGGCCGCTGGAACAATTGATGCCCCCGGCATCTCTTCCAGAAGAAATCGGGCAAAAGTAGCGTTTACCAAACTGATGGCCCCGGTCACATAAAGTTCGGGCACGTGTGTTTTGCGCGGGCCGTGAGCGGCGTGGAGTTGGCCGGCCCTGAACAGGTATCTGGCAAAATCATCACTTAAATCAAAGCCAAGGGTACGGGCCAGCCAAACCGTTAAAAAACGGCGACGCTCAGCCAGGTGCGCTTCATCAACGCCTCGCTCCCAGCCCAAAATTGCCGCAGTTTCGTGATTGCTCAATAAATAATCATAATTGCCCACTACCAGTTCATGCCCGCGTTTAAAGAGAACTTCCACCGTTTCCAGCATCGCCTGAAAATCTGCCTGGTTTAAATTCAAAAATTCACGCATCTGCTGCCAATCTTCTTCAGGGGTAGGCGTAAGCCCGTTTAATTCCCAACTATCCAGTTTTCTGTTGTGCCCGTTTACTTTAGCAAAGGGATCCATTGTTTGCCTCCATTCATCTCATCTGAAATTTATCCATTGTTCAGTCTATCAGAAATGGGGTCAAAAGTATGCGACTTTTGTCGCAATTATATTATCCGCCACCACGCATTGTTTTCCAGTGCAGCTTTTCCAATAACTTCTCAAGAGTTGCTTTATTGCCGGAAAACTTAACATCTATCCGGCCAATGACCAACGCCCCGATTTTTGCCGGTTCTCCCTTGTTTACAATTGCCTGCCAGCCATCGCCAACCATTACATTCTCTTTGGTTTCAACGGCCCCTAAATCGGTTAAATATTTTTTCATCAAAAAGAGGGGAATACCATAGGTGTGTTTCATTTAATTCCTCCCCCCACCGGCGGAAAAATCCGGACCTCATCATCTACCTTAATCACCGTTTGCAACCCGTCGATGTAGCGCATATCCCGCCCGTTAATTAATATGTGAATGGCCGGATGGAGTTCCTCCCGCCCTTTGTGCAGCTCTGGATGTAAACCGGGAAATTTTTCGTATAGCCGGTTGAGCATTTCCTGAACCGTGATTTTTGAAACGCTATTGAGATGAACAGTTGGCCCGCCCACAATTGGGCGGATGGTTGCATAAACCTTAATTTCCATAAACGGTGATTCCTTGTTGAATTTTTCTGGCAGATATTCTAGGGGAACACGGGCAAAATGCAAGTATTACAGCTTATTGTCTGTTACACAGAGTTTGCCCTGTAAATTCAGCGCTGGTAAGATGGGGACACAAAATTCCCAATGCCCAATTCTGCGAGGAATCGAAATGAACCAACAGGTTTTACAACAACTGCTTTCTGACATCAAACGTGTTCGTATAGCCGTAGTGGGCGATTTTTGCCTGGACGCCTACTATTTTCTCAACCCGGCCGCGTCTGAAATTTCAATTGAAACGGGACTGCCCACCCAGCCGGTGCAATCGATGCGGTTTGACGCCGGCGGAGCGGGCACTATTGTCAATAATCTGGTGGCCATCGGCGTAGAAACAATCGGTCTGTTTGGTGTAGTAGGAAACGATATGTTTGGGCGCGAAATGCGCCGTATTTTTCAGGAGAGCGGCGTGAATATGTCCGGTCTGAAAATTCAATCATCAAACTGGAATACCCACGTATATTCCAAATTGTACAAGCAGGAGCAGGAATTGCCCCGGGTAGACATTGGTAATTTTAACCGCGTAAATTCCGAATTGGGTCAATCCCTGTTAACGGATTTGGAGCGGAGGCTGCCGGAAATTGATGTGGTTATTATCAACCAGCAAGTGAGAAACAGCATCCACACCAAAGCGTTTACAGCCGGTCTGGCAGACCTCATCGCCCAATCAGCGGATACCATTTTTATCGTTGACAGCCGGGATTTTGCCGACCGCTACAGCGGTGCGGTTCGCAAACTCAACGAGTGCGAGGCGGTAAAAATTGTCGCGCAGCCGCGCCGGCAGTTTGACCACCCGCTGCCTGTTGACGATGTTCGGGACATTGCAGAAAAGCTCTACCGGCGGTGGGGAACGCCGCTGTTTTTAACCCGGGGAGAAAACGGGTGCGTGGTATTTAATGAAGATGGCTTGCGTATTATTCCAGGCCTGGAAATCAGTGGGCAGACCGATCCGGTGGGGGCCGGGGACAGCCTGTTGGCCGGAATTGCCGCCGCGCTGGGGGCCGGCCGGGAAGCCTCCGCTGCCGCTAAATTTGGAAATTTGGTGGCGGGTGTAACGGTGCAAAAACAATTTCAAACCGGCACGGCTACCCCTGATGAAGTACTGTCGATGAACAGCAAAGCAAACTACCGGTACAATCCCGACGTGGCCGCAGCGCCTCCGAATCGCTTCTATAAAAATTCTGAAGTAGAGGTCATTTCTTCCGTACCGGAAAAGCCAAACATCAAATACGCGGTGTTTGATCACGACGGCACAATCTCTGTGTTGCGCCAGGGGTGGGATAATTTGATGGAATCGGTGATGGCCCGCTCAATTGTGGGCCACCCTTCCAAAAAGGCAAATGGCGGCCTGCCGGCAGGCATCGAACAAACCGTGCGCGCGCATGTTGATCAGACCACCGGCCTGCCAACAATCATTCAAATGGAAGGGCTGGTGGAACTGGTCAGAGATTTTGGGTTGGTTCCGCCGGCTGAGATTTTACCGGCCGGGGAATACAAAGATATTTTTAATGAAGAACTGATAGCGTTTGTACAGAAACGGGCCAACAAAATCAGCTCCGGCCAAATGAACGCGCAGGATTACACCATAAAGGGCGCAATCGAATTTCTACAGGCGCTGGCTGCACAAGGGATCACCCTTGTTTTGGCCAGCGGCACCGACGAAGAGGACGTGAAGCAGGAGGCAGCCTTGATGGGCTACGCCCATTTCTTTTCGGGGGGGATTTTTGGGGCCGGAAGAAGTGGATTGTACAATCCCAAAAGCGCGGTGTTGGAACAGATACTTGCTTC
This sequence comes from uncultured Caldilineaceae bacterium, assembly GCA_964460505.1. GTDB lineage: Bacteria > Chloroflexota > Anaerolineae > 4572-78 > J111 > J095. The sequence continues at coordinate 3,456 of CAYWSS010000448.1, forward strand.
GATTGGGCGCGAAAATGGCGGGCAAATTGTCAGCTTTGGCGATGGCCCGGCTGAAATGCGCGAAATCCGCAAGGTGGGCGGGCTTGCAGTGGGGGTAGCCAGCGATGAGCTGCGGCGTCACGGCCTGCATAGCGCCAAACGGAGTCGATTGGTGCGGGCCGGGGCGGACCTTATTATTCCTGATTTTTCGCAAATGGATACACTGTTGGAATTATTATTTTGACCTGAGACGGCGGGAACAATGAACAATGAGTAATGAGTAAAGGGGGCTATTACCTGCTCGTAGCCAGCCTCGTAGCGATAGCGGAGTGGCGTTAGACGGCCAAGGTCCGCCGCGCTGCGCACCTGACTACGAACATTTTATACGAGAAGTAATGACTCCCTGCTCCCCGGTTTGGGCGCATAGGCCCTGATGAAGGAGTTGAAATGTTTGATAGAAACAAACTTGTTATTAAATCGCTCAAACAACGGAAGAATCGTATTGACATCAAACGAAAATGTGTTTCTCCCAACCAGCCGCCGCAAGGGTTGTCTCTCAAAGCGAAAAAAGCGGTGGGGGATGTTGTGGCCGATGTGCGCCGGGCGCGGGCGGGCGGCGCGCCGGTTGTGTTGGCGTTTGGGGCGCACACCATTAAAAATTGTATGGCCCAGGTTTTGATAGAACTGATGGAGAAACAGTGGGTCACGCATCTGGCTACCAACGGCGCGGGAATTATTCACGATTGGGAGTTTGCCTTTCAGGGCAAAAGCGGCGAAGATGTTCGGGCCAACATAGAAACCGGTGAATTTGGCATTTGGGAAGAAACCGGCTTTTATCTCAACCTGGCGCTGGTGGTCGGCGCTTTTGAGGGATTGGGGTACGGCGAGTCTATCGGCGCGATGATTTACAGTGACGGCCTGACCATTCCATCCCGCAGCAAACTGGCCGGCATTGTAGCCAACCAACTGGAAAACAACCCCCAAAAGGCGGCATCAGCCGCCGATTTACTGGCAGTGGCCAACCGGTTTGATTTGAAGGCGGGGCCGATGAGCATCCCGCATCCCTGCAAAAAGTACAGCGTGCAGGCCGCAGCTTTTAGATTGGGGGTGCCGTTTACGGCCCACCCCATGTTCGGCCACGACATCATTTACACCCACCCCATGAGCTATGGCGCGGCCATCGGCAGAACGGCGGAGCGAGACTTTTTGCGTTTTGCCGATAGCATCAGCAACATTGGCGGGGGTGTCTATCTGTCGGTGGGGTCGGCGGTGATGTCGCCGATGATCTTTGAAAAGGCGTTTGCTATGGCTCAAAACATGGCCATCCGGCAGGGCAAGCGCATTGATGACCATTGTCTGGTGGTGGTTGATTTGGCAGAAGCCGATTGGGATTGGCAGAAAGATGGCGAGCCGCCGCCGGAAAACAGCGCCTACTATTTGCGTTACCTCAAAACGTTCAGCCGGATGGGGGGAGCGATGAAATTTATCACCGCCGATAACCGGGACGTACTGTTAAAGCTGTGCCAGGAGCTTCGGTAAAATACGCTGCGTCAGGCAGGGGAGGGGGCGTTGCCGGCGGCAGGTGCAAAAAAATAAACTATTCAATCACACAAGTTCTGTGAACCTGTTCCGTCAACGAATAAACGAATAAACGCAGTTCCGCAAAAATCATCAGGTAAATTAAAGTGACCGGGTAACTACTCAGGTATACCCCCTTGAAACCGTACAAATTCAGTGAACCCGTCAAAATCGCGCTCGGGCCGGTCTCTTGACC
>CAYWSS010000449.1:0-5195 GCA_964460505.1 uncultured Caldilineaceae bacterium
TATCATTCCGAAAATTCTGCTCTGAAATGCCGACAATAATTGTCAAACCGGGAATGGCTGTATTCCAGCCGGCCTTCTCCCGTTTGGCCTTGATGCCATATGTGTCTTGTCTCCTGTCCAAGTAAATTTTGGGCCAGACATCAGCGGGCACACGAAACCAAGCGGACCAAACAAGTGATGACCGTGTAGTCATCCCCCATGTTCTGCGCAAGGGAGGGTAAAGTAAAAGGTGCTACCCTGCCCAACCGCGCTTTCTACCCCAACTTGTCCCCCCAATTTGTCAATAATGCGTTGCACAATGGATAAGCCCAAACCGTATCCCTGCGCTCTAATCTTGTCGAGGCGAGTAAACTCGGTAAAAAGTATGGTTTGGGCTTCCGGCGAAAGCCCCCGGCCATTGTCACGAACCCAAAAGCGTATCATCTTATCATTTTGAGGGGCGGCCCCTAATTCTAAACGGGGAGGGAATCCACCGTATTTTAAGCCATTACCAAGGTAGTTTACCCACACTTCTTCTATCCAGGGAGCATGGCCATTGGCTACAGGCCATTTTTCGGGAAAAATAATTTCGCCGTGGTAATCTTCTATCATCGGGGCTAGCCGTTCCTGCACCTGAGCAATCACCTGTGCCATATCCATTGGTTTTTTGGCTACGGTTTCTTTACGTACCCCGGCCAACAGAAGTAGCTCGTCAATAATGTTGATCCCTCTTTGGCTGACCTGATACAGGTTTTTATGGACTGGGGCAAGTTCTGTTTGCTCCATTTCGGCCCCATCTTCCATCAGCATCTCGCTGTAGCCCATAATAATACCTAATGGGTTTTTGAGGTCGTGGGCCACTGTGTGGGCGAAGGCATCCAATTCGGCGTTTTGCTGTTCTAAATGTCGTTGTAATCTACGGATGGTTAAATGCGTATTTATGCGGGCCAAAACCGTTTCAACTTTAAGCGGTTTGGTTATATAATCCACGGCTCCAAGTTCCAGCCCCCTTACTTCGTCCACGGTATCGGTCAGGGCGGTCATAAACACAACCGGAATGTCCCGGGTGGACTTATTGGCTTTTAAGCGGCAGCAAGTTTCAAAACCATCAATGTCGGGCATCATTACATCTAACAAAATGATGTCCGGAGGAAGTTGGCTGATAGCCTCAAGTGCAGAAGCGCCACTTGTATCGACCAGTACTTTAAGCCCTGCTTCTTCCAAGTAATCAAACAGTACTGCCAGGTTTGTGGGGTTGTCATCAACAATTAAAACAGTCTCACGGATTGGGTTCATTTTATGCGCCCTTTCAGTTTTGTGCCGGTCAAGTCTGATATGATTTCAGCATTGCCCTGATTTGGTCCACCTGAAACGTTTTGATTAGCTGACCTAACTCGGTGGCAAAGGGTTTGAGTTTTTCGTCTGTTTCTAACTCAGCCACCTGTTTTCGCAGGCTGCCAATATCGCCGACCGCAGCCAGTTGAATGAGCAGATCTAACCTGTCGGGAGGGGGGGGGACAATTTCCACCGGTTCCTTGTCCGGGAGATCATCTATTTCATAAATCCATTCTAAATTCAGAAAATCGTGTAACGCATCTAAAAGCACATTGGCCTGAACAGGTTTGGAGATAAATATGTTGCTTCCGGCGGCCAGGCTTTTTTTTGCATCTTCCGGGTAGGCGCTGGCAGAGTTGGCAATGATGACCACATTTTCAAGCGAAGGCGTTTGGCGAACCTGCCGGATCATTTCAAGGCCATTCATTTTCGGCATAATCAAATCAATCAAAATAGCATCGGGTTGAAAGGCGACAGCCCGAGGCAAACCCTCGTATCCGTCGGCAGCTTCCTCAAGCACAAAGCCTAAAGGCAAGAGCAAATCTATCAGGACCGCCCTGTTTTCGCGGCGGTCATCTACCACCAATATTTTTGGCGGCCTTGAGGCCTTAACCCCAATAATTTGATATGTTTCCGTAGAGATACTGCTTTCTGAATACACGACTTTGAGCAGCGGAATATCAAACCAAAAGAGGCTGCCCTGGTCGACTTCGCTTTTTACGTGCAGGGTTCCATCCATTAGTTCAACCAGGTTTCGACAAATGGGTAATCCTAATCCGGTCCCCTTTACCTTGTGTTTGTAATCGCCCAACTGTTGAAATGAGTCAAAAGCAATTTCAAGTTGATCGGCAGGAATACCAATGCCGGTGTCCTCAACTTCAAAATGCAAATTGCAGAGGGACGAGTGAGTGGCAGTATCAAATTCATCATTTTGTGTTTTAAATTCACCATTTACCGACACCCGTAGGGTTACCGTGCCGGTATCAGTAAATTTTATAGCGTTGCCCAACAGGTTAATAAGTACCTGGCGCAACCGTTTTTCATCACCCTGAACAAAGACAGGCAGTTGACCATTGGTAGAAGGAGCTGTTTCGAACAAAAAGGTGATGCCTTTACGTTCGGCTCTAACCCGAACAATGTTACCCACGTCTTTAAGAAATTGGGGGAGATTGAAGGCGGTTTTATGCAGATCCATCTTGCCTGTTTCTATTTTGGCTAAGTCTAAAATATCGTCAATGAGGGTTAAAAGATGATCGCCGCTTTGCTGGATAGTCTTTACGGCTTCCTTTTGACGCTGATCGAGGGATGCATCACGCTGGAGAATTTGGGTGTAGCCCAAAACACCATTGAGTGGGGTTCTAAGTTCGTGGCTCATAGTGGCTAAAAACGCGCTTTTGGCCCGGTTAGCCTGTTCAGCCGCTTCTTTGGCGTAAATCAGGGCCAGATCGGCCTGCCTTTTTGCTTCCAGGCTGTCTAAAAATGTATTAAACCACTGGAGCAATTCGCCAACTTCGTCAGTGCGTTTTTCAGTGAAGCGGGTTTTGCCGTCAAAGGTGCCGGCCTCAATTTGCTTGAACAATTCGGTGATTCGTTTGATGGGCGTAACCGTTGTTTTAGAAACAAAAACGGCCGCCAACGAAATAAAGAGAAAGCTGATAACCAGAACCAGTAATGTCGTATTTTGAATTGTGTCGACACTGGTTGTTAAATTTGCCACCGGAACCAGACTGACCAAAACCCAGTCACTAATATCAGACCGGCTATAAGTGACCAGCATTTCCTGATTGTCAATATCGGTTACAAACGAGCCCCGATCATCGATTAGTTGCTCTAAAAACACGGGTGAAACTTGTGAACCTATCAGTTGTTTATTTGGATGGAAAATCAGGCGATCTTTGGCATCAACAATCATCATATATGCCCCTTGGCCCAGGTTTAATTGGTTAAAATGGTTGTACAGGCTATCGGTGCTGTAGTTAACCAGCAAAAGGGCAATGGGCCGTTCTTGTAACTGTTCGGCATCTATCACTGTAAATAGTTTGGCTGCTGTTACTACTTTTTTATGGGTTGAATTGATATTGACGTTATTTTCAACGCCCGTCCATAAAACCAGTTCATCTGAGTTTTCGGCTTCCCGATAAAGTTGGTCCAGCAATTCCCGATCAATCTCTTGAACATTTAAGGTATCGCCGACGTGATAGTGCGCTCCTGTCAGGGTAAAAATATCAATTGAAACCAATCCTTTTAAATTGAGATGCCCATTTAGAATGTAGCCAATTTGAGCATGGGTCGCTAATCGGGTATAGGTGTCGTTAGAGGCATATTCGTCATCCAATACATTTTTAATGTCTTCTACCCCCGAAACGTTGGCAATTAAACTTTCAACAGATTCCAGAAGCAGTTCCAGGTAATCCTTCTGGTCAATCATTATGGACAGGGTGTAGTTGCTGACGTCTTCCTGAATAACAGAACGTGAGGTGTTGTACGAAATAATACCCAACACCAGCAGCGGGAGAACACTAACCCACAGCAAAAATAAAACCAACTTCATGGTCATGTTCAGACGAGGTAATTTTTTTAACATATCAATCTGTTCTCATCTGGAAATACGCGGTGGTAACGTCGTAAATTTACTCGACGTTTTCTTTGGTAATCAACTGCACATCAACAATTGTTTCCGGAGGAAGCGCTTCGCCGTTTAGGGCGCGCACAGCATATTGCACCCCGGTGTAAGCCTGGAGCGCTGCTTGCTGATCAATAGTTGATTGCAGCGTGCCTGCCCGAATGGCCTCTTTGGCTTCTTCTAAAGCATCGTAAGCCCCAACCAGCACGTCTGGTTTGCCCGTTTCTTCCAGGTAGCGCAACACACCAAAGGCCATCATATCGTTAGAGGCAAAAATGGCGCCAACATCCGGATGGTTCTCGTACAGGCCGGTAATCACCTCGCGAGCTTCATCAATTTGCCAATTGGCGGTTTCCATTGCCACCACATTGATGTTACTGTTTTCGCCAAAGGCTCGTAAAGCACCGTTTTTGCGGTCTTGCGCATTTTGAGCGGTTCTAATGCCTTCTAAAATAACAACATTGGTAGGGGAGGTAATCTGGTCGCTGATGTATTTTGCCGAAAGATAAGCCCCCTGTTCGTTATCCACGCTAATATACGGCATGTCAACCAGCCCCATTTGTTTTGAAATTTCTGGGTTCAACTGATTGTCAACATTAATTATGACAATCCCGGCATCCTGAGCCTCTTTTAAAACCGGTATCAATTCTTTGGAGTCGGCGGGGGCAATAACAATTGCATCTACCTGGTCTGCAATAAGGCTTTTGATGATAGAAATCTGCTGCTCGATGGAAGTTTCCTGGGCGCCGGTTTTAACCAGTAAATTGATTCCCAATTCTTTTTCGGCCTGTCGAGCGCCCTTTTCCATTTCTACAAAAAAAGGATTGGTTAGAGTTTTCATCACCAGCGCGATAGTATACGCTGACGAGTCAGGGGCGGAGGTGGTGTCTGATGTTGACTGATTATCCGGCTGCACAATTAGCGCTTCCGACCCATCTGGCGCCGCCTGATTACAGCCTGCAAACAAAAACAGGCTTACTAAAATTATTATGGCACAAGTTGCAACTTTTTTCATCAGAACATTCTCCTTAAATAATGCATGTTATTTTAGTTGTAAATTTGCCATTTTGCGAATTCTATCGCGCTCTATTCATATTGAAGATACCCAGGGCAAAACCTGGTGCGGTTACCTATTAATTCTGGCTCTCTGGTAGTTTGCAGGATCGTTCTATAAAAAACGTATTATCTGCCACGAATTACACTAATTTTTTATTTTTTGTAACTACTTACCCCCCTCTAACTCCCCCCTCAGGAGGGG
>CAYWSS010000450.1:0-5192 GCA_964460505.1 uncultured Caldilineaceae bacterium
ATCTGCGGCGCTGGTGACGCGCACAATTTTGCCGTTGCGAACATTGAGGTCGAAATTGCAGCCGACGCCGCAGTAGGAACAGGTCGTGCGTACTTTTTTGAGCTGGCTGGGGCGACCCTGACCGATGCTCATTTTGTCGTACAGGGCGCCGACCGGGCAAAAGGCCACGCACTGGCCGCAGCTTTCGCAGCGGGCATCGAGTAGAAGTTGGCCGGCGCCGGCCACAAGCTGGGTTTTGAAGCCCCGGTAGGCAAAGTTCCAGACATCGCGGTTTTGAATTTCGCTACAGGCGCGGATGCAGCGGCTGCACAAAATACACTTGTTGTGGTCGATGAAAATGAAGGGGTTGGGGTCCGGGTCAATTGGATAGGTGTGGCGCTGACCGTTGTGTTCGGGCCAGGCTACATTGTAGTCGTAGACTAAATCTTGCAACTCGCAGTTACCGTTTACTTCGCAGGTCATGCACTCGTTGGGATGGTCGGTCAGCAGCATCGACAGGATAAATTTGCGGGTTTCACGGGCTGCTTCGCTTTCGGTGTCGATCACCATACCCTCACCAACGGGCGTGGTGCAGGCGGTCTGCAAGCCCCTGGCTTTTTCCACCGAAACCACACACATGCGGCAGGCGCCCACGTTGCTCAAATTGGGGTGGTGGCACAAGGTAGGAATAGTGACGCCCGCGTAGGGGGCCGCCTCCAGAATGGTGGAGCCTTCCGGAACGATTACCTGTTTTTCATTAATTGTTACTGTTACTGTCATTGTTATTACCCCTATTTCACAATAATCGCGTCGAATTTGCAGACTTCCATGCACAGGCCGCACCGCTCGCAGGCTTCCGGGTCGATGACGTGCGGCTCTTTTTTGACTCCGCTGATGGCGTTGCTGGCGCAGTTACGGCTGCAGACCATACAGCCGGTGCAAAGTTCGGCGATAATCTCGTAAGTAATCAAGGCCCGGCATTTACCGCCCGGACAGCGCTGTTCCTCAATGTGCGCCCGGTATTCATCTTCAAAGTGTTGTAAGGTTGACAAAACGGGCGAGGGAGCCAACTGCCCCAAAGCGCATAAAGAGCCTTGCTGCATGCCTTTGGCCAGCCACTTGATTTCGTCCAGGTCTTCCGGTTTGCCTTCGCCTTCGGTAATGCGGTTCAGCAGTTCCAGCATGCGGGTGCTGCCGATACGGCAGGGCGGGCATTTGCCGCAGCTTTCATCACACACAAACTGCATAAAGAATTTGGCAAACTCAACCATGCAGGTCGTCTCATCGGCCACAATCATGCCGCCGGACCCCATAACCGCGCCGGCGGCCCGCAATGAATCGAAATCAACCGGGGTATCCAGATGCGCGTCCGGCAAGCAGCCGCCTAACGGCCCGCCGGTTTGCACGGCCTTAAACGTTTTTCCATCCGGAACGCCGCCGCCGACATCATCAATAATTTCGCGCAGGGTAATGCCCATGGGCACTTCAATGAGGCCGGTCTGGTTGACCATACCGGTCAGGGCAAAAACGGCCGTGCCGGGGCTGCCTTCTGTCCCCAATTGTTTAAACCAATCCGCGCCTATGCGGATAACGCGCGGCACGTAAGCGTAGCTTTTTACATTGTTTACGTTGCTGGGCTGTTGCCACAAGCCGGAAACAGCAGGATAGGGCGGGCGCGGCCAGGGCTGGCCCCGGTCGCCTTGAATAGAGGCCATCAAAGCAGTTTCTTCACCGCAGACAAAGGCCCCGGCCCCTTCTTTGATGATGATGTCAAAACAAAAATCGGTTCCCAGTATATTCTGGCCCAGCAATCTAAGCTCTTTAGCCTGGGTTAAAGCAATTTTTAGTCTCTTGATGGCCAGGGGATATTCGGCCCGGCAGTAAAGGTATCCGGCTTTGGCCCCGATGGCGTAGCCGGCAATAATCATGCCTTCAATAACAGAGTGGGGGTCGCCTTCCAGTACCGAACGGTCCATAAAGGCTCCCGGGTCGCCCTCATCGGCGTTGCAAATGACGTATTTGGGCCATTTTTGCGTTTTACGGGCAAAGCCCCATTTTATGCCGGCGGGAAATCCGCCGCCGCCACGACCCCGCAGGGTTGATTGGGTGACTTCTTCAATCACCGCTTCCGGGCTCATTTCAGCCAATACCCGTTCCAGGGCCTCGTAGCCGTTAAAGGTTAAATAATCGTCAATGGATTCGGGATCAATTAAGCCGCAGTTGCTTAAAACTATTCGCAGTTGTTTTTGGTGAAAGGGGGTTTTTTCTTTACTGTCGGGATCAACAAAGCTCAACGAATGAAGGGTGTGGCCATTACTTTGGGTGATGGTCGGAGTTGCTTCACCGACAATAACGGCCCGGCGCATAGGTTTATTGTCAAAATAGGAAGCAAAAATTTCGGGTATATTTTTGGCGGTAGCATACCCATAATTAAGGCGCGACTTGCCTTTTGCGCTTAATTCTATCATTGGCTCGTAGGAACACATCCCCACGCAGCCAACCTGCCCTATTTCAGCAGCCAGATTTCGCTTTTCCAGTTCTTTTTCAATAGCCGCCATAGTATCACCCGCGCCGGCAGCCAGGCCGCAAGTGCCCAGGCCAACGGTAATGTACAGGTCGGCATTTAGTTTTTGTTCCCAATGTTGCGCGGCCAATGTTCGTCTGGCAGCCAGTTTTTCAGTGACTATTGGCGCCATTTGCTCCTCCTTTTGTGGTGTCTTTGGTGACGCCGACCTGTTTTTTGATGGTGCGTAACAACATTTCCTGCCGCATCCGGCCCATCACCTGGTCATCAAGGACCGCCACCGGGGCCAAAGCGCAAGACCCCATGCAATAAACAATTTCCACAGTCAATTCGCCGTCATCTGTAGTTTCGCCGGGATTGATGCCCAAATTTTCTTCGAGGGCAGTCATCAGAATAGGCGTGCCTTTTACGTGGCAGGCTGTACCGTCGCACAATTTAAGGATGTGCCGGCCTCGTTCTTCCAGATAAAATTGGGCGTAAAAGGTGGCTACGCCGTAAACTTTGCCAATCGAAAGGCCCATTTTATCGGCAATCAGTTGCAGCGCTTCTTGTGGTAAATAACCGTAGACGCCCTGAGCCTTTTGCAAAACGGGAATCAAGGCCCCCTTTTGCCGGCTGTATTTCTGAAAAACCTCATCCATTTGGGTGAGGTCAACTCCGTTGTTATCTGTCATACCCGTACCTCCTTTGAAAGTAACCCCTTTCCCCCAACCCTTCTTCCACCGGGAGAGAGGAGTCGCGTTAGCGACAGGGAGAGGGTAAAGATTTTGTACTTGTTCACCCCCCCTCCCCAACCTCATACGCATCAAGCTAATAAAGAGGATAACAAAAGGAAAAAAGGCTGAATATTGTCCGCGCACTCTGAAAAATGGTAAATGGTGGATTGTGAATGAAAAACTTTACCATTTATAATTTTTTCCAGGCAACGCCTTGAAAAAAACTTAGGCTCTTATTGATTCTAACCGTAAATGGCAAAGATGCTAAGTACCATTTGTCATCAGTTTAGGTGATATTTGTCACATGTTGATAAAAAATCTGGTTTGGAAGGTGGACAAGAGCCGGTTTATGTAGCACAATTTAAACAAGTATAAATCAAAAAACTCAAGGGAGATTTTAAAATGGCAAAATCTATTGGTATTTTGACGGCGGGGGGAGACAGCCCCGGCTTGAACGCGGCTATCCGGGCCATTGGCAAAACGGCGCATGCGTCGTTTGGAATGCAGGTAATTGGTTTTAAAGACGGCTTCCGGGGATTAATGGAAAATCGGACTATCCGATTAAGAGGGGAGGCCCTGTCGGGGATTTTGACCCGGGGCGGAACCATGCTGGGCACCAGCCGAGACAAACCGCACCGCATGCCAATTGGCGGCAAACTTATGGATATGACCGATGTTATGGTTGACAATTATAAACGGCATCATCTGGATGTGCTGATCTGTTTGGGCGGTGGCGGCACTCAAAAAAATGCGTTTCGATTGCACCAGAAAGGAATCAACGTTATCACCCTGCCCAAAACCATTGATAACGATGTAGGCATGACCGACGTAACATTTGGTTTTGACACTGCGTTGGGTATTGCTACCGCAGCCATAGACCGCTTGCACAGCACGGCCCACAGCCATCACCGGATTATTGTGGTTGAAATTATGGGCCACAATGCCGGCTGGTTGGCTTTGGGGGCGGGCATTGCCGGCGGAGCCGATGTGATATTAATTCCTGAAATACCCTACGATGTGCAAGAGGTGGCGTTGGCCATTAAACAGCGGAGCCGGGCCGGAAAAAGCTTTAGCATTGTGGCCGTGTCAGAGGGGGCTGTATCTAAGGATAACGCCAAAATTTTAAGGGCTGCCGGGAAGAAGGTGGAGAATGCCAAAGATAAAGAAGCCCGGAAAAAGGCAAAAGCCAAATTCAGCGCATTAAAGAAAACACGTGTTGGCAATACCTTGCAATTAACAAACAGGCTGGAAGAATTGACCGGCCTTGAATCTCGCCTGACTATTTTGGGGCATTTGCAGCGCGGTGGCACGCCTTCTGCTGCCGACAGATTGCTGGCCACTCAATTGGGAACGGCTTGCGTAGATTGTATTAACAAAGAACAGTACGGGGTCATGATTGCCATCCGGGGCGAGGACGTAGAACCTATACCGCTTGAGAATGTGGTCGGCAAGCGCAAAATTGTGCCCCTGGACCATCCCTGGATAGCCAGCGCCCGTGGCGTGGGCACCAATTTGGGAGATTAGGCAGTTGCCGGTTTGATGCTGAATGGCCCGTGGAAAGTTTGGGCCTGGGATATGTATTTCAAAACGTTGTATCCCGGCCGGCAGATTTTGATGCGTGCCGGCCGCAGTTTCGTGTCAATCTAAGTGAGCCGGGCCGTTTTGAAGCCGTCAGGCAGATGGGTTTTGCCCCCAAGGATGATGCCGAAATGCGTCTGGAGCGTGTACATACGCCAAGCCTGGGCGTGATGGGCACCAAAGACCCGGATTGGCCATCGCCGGAAGCGAAAGCCCAATTTATTGGGGAAAAGCTCTCGGCCGAAGTGGTGATGGTTGCGGGCGCCGGGCATTATCCACATGCCGAAATGCCGGAGCAGGTTGTGCCGGCCTTGAAAAGATTTCTGGCCGAGGTCACCAAAACATATGGGGCGGAGACGGGGACGCAAGCACAGCGGTGCGGTGAGAGGCGGTCA
>CAYWSS010000451.1:0-5189 GCA_964460505.1 uncultured Caldilineaceae bacterium
GTGGCAAATTCTTTACTTTGATCCTGAGAAATCCTGTAGAGCCAAAAATAATAAGGGCGCTCCCATAAGAGCGCCCTTGCTGTAATTTAATGAAATAATAAAATAAAAGAGACGCCTTTCACTAGGTGAAATTGCGTCTTTGCTTTAGTAAAAGTTTATATACAGACTCTAACGAATCTGACCTTAATTGTCAAGTTAAAATTTTTAAGCGCTGCCAGATTACCCTTAAATGGCGGGCAGCGAGCCTGTTCCCGGTTTTAGATTCTGCCGGGGCAACATGGTTGATTCCCACGGATACACAATATACCTGTCGGTAACGGCTCCGTAATAGGTGGGGCCGGTATCGTGAAACAGGTTTGACTTTAGCCGAAAATGCAACACCGCGCTTTCAAACTCGCAGCCGGCTGCTGCCAGGCGGCCCTGCACAATCATAATGGCCCGGCCATTGGCCCAAATATCATCAACAACCAACAGACGTCGCCCCATAAGTAACGTATCCGGCGGATATTGGATAAAGGTGGGCCAGGCCAGTTTTTGGTCTACTTCGTCGGGAAAAAAGACCGACGCGGTTAGCACGTGGGTAATACCCAGCGCTTCGCTTAAAATTCCGCCCGGAACCAGCCCCCCGTTCGTAATCATCAGTAACCCGTCAAACTCGCCCTCAAGCTGAGGAATAAGATGATCGATCAGTTTATCTATGTCGTCCCAGCTTAAAATTTCGTGCTGAAAACTCTGGCTGGGATGCCGGCTTTCCGGCGACTCGTATGAATGTTGCATGATTTTTCCAACGCAGCTTGACTATTAAACCACTATTTTACGCTTGTTTTCAGGTTACGTCAATGTTTAAAATTCGCTGTTTCCCACCCTGAAGCGTTCAATTACAAAAAAGCCAATGGCGCAGACAATCATCAAAATTGTGCTCATGGCCAATGCCTGCCCGTAATTGATGGCCCCCGGCTGGCCCAGAAAGCGAAAGATGGCAACGGGCATTGTTGGGGTGTCGGGGCGGGCAATAAAGAGCGTGGCCCCAAATTCTCCCATGCTGATGGTAAAGGCAAACACCGCCCCCACCAGCAGCGCCCGGCCGGCAATTGGCAGATCAACTTCTTGCCACACGCGGGCCGGAGATGCGCCTAAAATGGCGGCGGCTTCCCGCAGCAAAGGTTGAATACTGCGCAGCGCCGGCAGCAGGCTGCGCACCACAAACGGCAGTGCGACCAGGGTGTGGGCAATAACCACCAGCAGGGGTGAGGTTCGCAGGTTGAGCGGGGGTTTGTTTAACGTGATGATGTACCCAAAACCCAGCGTTACGGCTGAGGTGGCCAGCGGCAGCATAAAAAGGGCATCGAAAAATGAAGGTATCGCAAATTTGGATGTTGGTTTTTTACGGCGCCGGCGGCCGGAACCGGTGTTATATTTGGGTCGGTTGTTACCGGACAGGATTGCCGTCGAAATCATCACCCCCAGCAGCGTGGCGGCTGCAACCGTGCCGGCGGCAAAAATTAATGAATTGCCAATGCCTTCTGCCGGAGGAACAAAGAACAGCCCCCGGTTTTGAAATGCGGGGTTAAACAGAGCCGCGTAATAGGCCGCCGAAAACTGTCCGGCCACGGTGAAAGAGCGGGCCACCAGCGCCAGCAGGGGTGTTCCCAGCAAAATGATGATAAACCCCACATTTCCCCAAACCAGCAGCCGCTGCCGCCAATTTTTGGGGCGGCGTTGGTGCGATTGCTGCGATTGCAAACTGAGGGGCCGCCCCGTGCGGGCTTGCAGCCGGGTGTAGGCCAGCATCAACCCAAAAATAAACAAAATTTGCACCAGCGACAGCGCCGCCGCCACCGGCAGATTAAACAGATTAACCGCCTGCCGGTAGATTTCCACCTCCAGCGTGGCGTAATGCGGCCCGCCCAAAATCAACACCACCCCAAAACTGGTGAAACAAAAAATAAAGACCAGCAGGGATGCCGCTCCCACCACCGGCGCAAGCTGCGGCAAGGTAACTGTGCGGAACACCCGCCAGGGGCCGGCCCCCAGCATTAAGCCGGCTTCGGCCAGTTTGGGGTTGAGGTTGGCCCAAAACCCGCCTACCAGCCGCAACACAATGGTGTAATTGTAAAAAATGTGAGCCAGTAAAATTATCCCCACCGTGCGCTGAATTTGCAGCGGCGGGCCATCAAGCTGAAGTATATTCATTAAAAACCCGTTGAGCAGCCCCCGCGGGCCGAGCAAGGCCGTAAACGCATTGGCCACCACAATGGTTGGCAGCACAAAGGGCACGGTGGTCAGGGCCAGGAGCATACTTTTGCCCGCAAAACGGTATCGGGCAAAAATATATGCGCCCGGCAAGGCCAGCATCAGGGTTAACAAGGTAGACAACGTGGCCTGCCAAACCGTAAACCAGAGCGTTTTAAGGTAGTACGTTGATTTAAACAGTTGTTGCAGCGCGTTCAGCTCCAGATAACCCTCCGGGGCAAAACTGAGCCTGAAGATTGAGGCCAACGGGTAAAAATAGAACAACACCAAAAAAACAAGCGGCACAAAATACAGAAGCGCAATGAGGGCGAGGTGATAAAATGTAACACGCGGTACGCGAGACGTGATGCGTATTTCAGGTCGGGATATGCTCATATTTTGAAATTGCTCATTATTCATTGCTCTCAGCGCAGTACCGTTTCCGTCCAGGCATTAATCCAATCCTCTCGATGGGCGGCGATGTCTTCCGGGGGCAGGGTAGCCGGGTTGGATGCTGTCTGGGCGTGCTCTACAAAAACATCGGGCAGAGCCGCGTTTTTGTTGGCCGGGAATACAAACATTTTTAGTGGAATATCTTCCTGAAATTGGGAGCTGAGCATAAAGTCGATGAATTTTTCGGCCAAATCCCGCTTTTCCGTGCCGGCCAAAATGCCAATGAATTCAATCTGGCGGAAGCAGCTTCCATTGCCCACTACCGAGCCGGTGGGCGCCGTGTCCATTGCTTCTTCGGCAAAAAAGACCTCGGCGGGGGGGCTGCTGGCGTAGCTGACCACCAGGGGGTGCGCGCCTTCGTAGCGGGTAAATTCGCTGTAGTAGGCGTCGCTCCAGCCATTGACCACCAGCACCTCATTGTCTGCCAACTGCTGCCAATAATCCAGGTAGCCGGATTCGCCAAATTGGGCTACGGTGGCCATTAAAAAGGCCAGCCCCGGGGATGACGTTGCCGGGTTTTCGACCACGGTCAAACCGGCGTACTCCGCTTTGACCAAATCCTCAAGATTGCCGGGTGGGGCCAGTTTCTTTTCCTCAAACCAGCCTTTGTCGTAATTAAGGCAGACATCGCCGTAATCTACCGGAATCAACCGGTTTTGGGGATCGAGCTTCAATTCATCGGTCAGGTCCCCCAACCGCGGCGAGTCGTACGCCTCAAAAATTCCGGCGTCGATGGCCCGGCTGAAAAAGGTGTTATCCACTCCCCAGAAAACGTCGGCCAGTGGATTTTCTTTGGAGAGAATGGCCTGATTTAGCGTTGCCCCGGCATCGCCGGCGTTCAGAAATTCTATTTTGGCCTTGTTTTTTTCTTCAAAAGCGCTTATTACTTCCGGGCTAACGTCAAAACTGTCGTGGCTCATTAAAATCAATGTTTCCGGTTCTGCAGCATCCGCCGCCGCTTCTGATTTGTCTGTGTTTGCCTCAGTTTTAGATACAGTTTTTTCTTCGGCTGCCGGGGCCGGTGATGTTTGCGCCCCGCAGGCTGCTACCAGTGTGGCTAAAATTATTGCCAGAAATCCTGTCAACAAGTTGTTGCTAAAGTTTGAATTTCTACTTTCTTTCAGTGACATTTTTAATCCTTTAAATCTTTTGATTTGGAATCCCCCAGCCTTTTGTTCCAAAACCCCGGTTTTGGAACGGGGTGTGGGGAGGTTGAGGTATTGCCTCGATTTTTTTAACTACTCAGGCGCACGTATTTGTATAGCACACCAGAAAAGTTTTTGCCCAATGATTTGCGGGCATCGTTTCAATGTATTCAGGTAACAAGGGTTACACTTTTTTTTCAAAAATCAGAAATATAAGAGATAGTGAAAAGTGTAAACCAATCTCTGGCTCTATTTCAGGTCAAATGAAACAATGCCGAAATAGGCTACGGTTCTGCTTTAATATGCACCACCAGCGCCATTCCTGCGCCAATTTGAATTTGGGCTTGTGAGCCAACAAATTGGTTGCTGATACTCCGGGTGTGGCCCAGCGACAGCGTGGCTTTATCCAAAGGCCACCTGACGCCCTTCAGCGTTATTTGTGTTACCGGCGCGGTAAGCGGCACCAGCGACAGGGTGTCGCCCGGCTGCCCGGCCAGGGTGAGCTGCTGGCCGCTGCGCAGCAACATGGCCTGGGTGGTGCCATCCAGCAGCCGGATGCGGCAGTGGCTGTATTCTGGCCGGGTGAGCAGCAGGATGTTGGCCAGCATTTGGTCCAGCCGCCCGCCCAGGGCGGTGACCAGCCCAATTTCGTCGGGCTTTTCCGCCACGGCCAGATTCAGAGCCAGTTCCAGGTCGGTGAAATCTTTGTTAGCCGGAAAGCGATGAAAAGTAACACCTGCTGCCTCCATTTGTTTGACTGTTGCTTTGGGCAGCGAATCGAGATCACCGACAATGACCTCTGGGGTAAAGCCCACCGCCAAAGCATTAAGGGTGCCGCCGTCGGCGCAGAATATGCGGTCGCCGCTTCGCAGGCGGGTTTTAAGCCGTTTCGGCTGATTCAGTTCTCCATTGGCAAAAATTACAATGCGGTGCATATCAGTTAGTAGTTAGATATCAGTAGCCAGTAGTCAGTAGCCGGAAATGACTGGCTGTTTCACATAAATAAAAAACCACCCGACGGGGTGGTTGGTGTTAAGTTATTTGTTCCAAAATTGCCTCCCTCCGCCGGCATTACCCGGATCAGGTTATTCGGTTATCCTCACAGCATCGTTGTTGTCTGCAAGAGGATCTCTCAGCCTGGTTTGTCCAAGCCCCCGCAAAATATTTTGTTGTTGGTTGGGGCATTATACCTCAGTGGAAAAGATTTTCAAATTTACCCGAACCCCGGCAGAGCCGCTCCCCGCTGATAGTATTACCCCGCAACATTTGCGTTGCGCTTGCGGCGAGAATCATTTGTTAATTATTCGTAACTACTTACCCCCCTCTAACTCCCCCCTCCTGAGGGGGGAGGACTTAACT
>CAYWSS010000452.1:0-5186 GCA_964460505.1 uncultured Caldilineaceae bacterium
CGTCTGCCGCCACACGCGCTTCTAACAAACCCGCCGCCAATTCCGCCGTCTAATCAGGATACTTCATCTGATTCTGCGTTTTCTAACGTGCTGGCCGGCGCAAGAAGCGCCCCCGTACAGAAAACTAAACCGGGCGTCAGCCGGTGGCACAGCCTTAATTTTCTGGCAACCCAGGGCGTGCCGCGCGCGTCGTGGCCGTGGCTGCAACCCAACTTTGATAGAAGTATAAACCGGAGCCTGGTTGCATCAATGGATGCAGCCCGCGCAACCGTGGCCTCCACCGACCCGCTGTCAGCCCTGCAACCGATGAGGCTGGCCGATTACCCTCGCCCCCCCGGAGACAATGGCCAGGGCATCCATTGGATTCCCACGGTTAAACAATCGCCGGAAGTGGTAGACAAATTTGTTAATGAAGCCGTTTCTATGGGAATGAAGTGGGTTGTGTTCCTAAATGAAGGGGCAAATATTGGCAACAACGATTACCTGGTAAAAAAGTTAACCGCCGCCGGTATCGAGCCAATTATGCGGGTATACACGCCGGGGCTTACCCCCATTGGCGGCAATATTAAAAAAATGGCCCGGCACTACACTAAATTGGGCGTTAGGTATTTTCAGTTGTTTAACGAACCCAATTTAATGGTAGAAACCGGCGGACAGTACCCAAACACAGACCAGTATCTTGACCTGTGGATACCGGCCGCCAAGCAGATAATCAAAGGCGGTGGGTTACCCGGCTTTGGGGCGTTAAGCCCCCAGGGAGAAATGGATGACCGCGATTTTCTCCGGCAATCAATTTCCAAGCTAAAAAACCGGGGCCAGGACTTTTTGCTAAACCGCAGTTGGCTATCGATGCACAACTACACCGGCCCTCGGGCGTTAAACGACATTAATGGTTTTATGCGCTTTAAACAATATAACGATATTGTTCAACAAACGCTGGGCCGGCCTATCCCCATTATTGGCACAGAGGGGGGCACCCATATTACGGAACATGTTAATGAAGCCCAACAAGTTGATATGGTAACCGGGGCTTACAAATATATGAGGCAGCGCGAACCTTACAACTTTGCTTACACCTACTGGATAATTGCCAACGGGCACGATTCCGCCTGGGATGAACATGCCCTGTTCCGCAAAGATGGCCCGACTGAATTAGCTAAAGCCTTAAAACAAATGGCGGCAGGAGTTAGAAAATGAGTGGAATTTTTTCAGCCTTAAAAATTACGGCCTCGGCGCTTACGGCCCAACGCTTACGAATGGATATTATCTCCAACAACGTGGCAAATGTAGAAACCACCCGCACAGAAGAGGGCGGGCCTTACCAGCGCCAGCAGGTGGTGTTTGCAGTGGGGCAGACAGACCCGGGTGTTATCCCCGCTGCCGCTTCAAAAAACATCAGGGCTACGGAAGGCGTTCGGGTTGACGAGATTTTAGTTGATGACACGCCCGGACACACGGCTTACGACCCTACCCACCCGGATGCGGATGAAGACGGATTTGTTACCTACCCCAATGTAAACCTCGCCACCGAAATGACCGATATGTTGTCGGCTACCCGCTCATACGAAGCCAATGTAACTGTATTTAATGCATTTAAAAGCATGGTAGTGAAAGCGCTGGATATTGGCCGAAGTTAACCCGGCTATTATAAATCGAACCTTACCCTAAGTACCAGTAGAGCCAATTTTTGCTTGGGTTGTAGGTCAAACTGTTAGTTTGGCCCGAACAAACTAACAGTTTGCCGAAGGTACAATTTGGATCTACTGAGTATCTATGTCTTTTCCAAGACGTTGCCTGGAAAAAATTATAAATGGTGAATAGTCACATTGTAAATGGTGAAGTTTTTCATTCACAATCCACCATTTACCATACACCATTATCGACAATCTTTTGTCGATGCCTGCCCCTTAAGGGCCTATCATTAATTGTATGTTATCTACAATAACTTACCGGAGATACAAAAATGCCAATTGATCCTATTTCCAGCATTAGCAGCATTTCTAACCTTACTCCGCCGGAAGGTACCCGTAAAAATAATGGCGTGGGAGAATCGCTTGATGACTTCGGTAAAGTATTAGGAAACGCCCTCAGCACGTTAGCCACCAAAGAAAGCACAGCCAACCAGGCCATTGCCGATTTAGCTGCCGGCGAAGATGTTGAACTACACCAGGTCATGATTGCCATGCAAGAAGCTGACATCTCTTTTCAACTAGCGCTTGAAGTTCGCAACAAAATTGTCGAAGCGTACCAGGAAGTTATGCGAATGCAAGTGTAACCTCTTAATTTCAGGCAGCCGGCCAAAATCGGCGCGTCATTTCTGCTATTAAAGGATACAAACTGTGAGCCAAGCGCTTGTACCGTCCAACCAAACCGAAGTTGTTGAAATCTGGACCCAACTGAGTCCGCTCCGAAAAATCGGGTTAATTGCCCTGGCAATTGCTGCTCTCGTTGGAATAATATTCTTTTTTACCTGGGCACAAACCCCCGATTATGCCGTTGCCTACACAAACCTCAACGCTAAAGATGCCGCAGCCGTTGTAACCTACCTGAACGAAAATAATATCTCTTATCAAGTCTCTGCAGATGAATCTATCATCAGTGTCCCCAAAGACCAGGTTCACGATGTGCGGCTGGCCCTGGCCGCGCAGGGAATTCCCGGCAGCGGAACCGTTGGCATGGAATTATTTGATAATGCTAATTTGGGTATGACCGATTTTATGCAGCAGGTTAATTACCAACGCGCCTTAGAAGGAGAACTGTCCAGAACTATCAGCAACATAACTAACGTAGCATCGGCCAGGGTACACATTGTAATTCCTCAACCGACCCTTTTTAGCGAAGAGGAGCAACCCACCACAGCCTCGGTGGTGGTAAATCTGGAAGCGGGTCAAACCTTAAACAAAGAGCAGGTTCAGGCCATTAGCCATCTGGTATCCAGCGCGGTTGAAGGTCTTTCTCCGGAGAACATCACTATTATCGATCAAAACGGTCGGGTCCTGTCTACCGGTGCGGGGCAAGGCGGCACCGCGTCTGTTGCCCTCACTACCACCCAACTTGAAGCGCAGCGCTCCTATGAGCAGGATTTGGAACTACGCATCCAGACAATGTTAAGAAATGTGCTTGGCCCGGACAAAGCCGTAGTACGAGTCAGTTCAGAAATGAACTGGGATATGGTAGAAACAGAAAGCGAAACTTTTACCCCCGGCCAGGGAGACGGCACCTTGCGCAGTTCGCGGGAAATCACTGAATTTGTAGCGTCATCCAGTGATTCAACCGGCGGTGTGCCCGGGACTACCTCCAATATTCCAGATACCGCCGCCTCGTTCCAGACCGGAATTACCGGCACAACCAGCGGCGACTACCTGCGCTCAGACATTACCAGAAATTTCGAAGTGTCCCGTTCACTGTCAAAAGTGGTGCCGGCAACCGGACAGGTTGAAAAATTGTCCGTATCGGTGGTGGTTGATGGCATCACGGATACCGTTACGCTGGGAGCCATTGAACAAGCCACCATTGCCGCCGCCGGAATAGACCAAACCCGGGGGGATGTGCTTAACATCAGCAGCATTGCCTTTGACCGCACCGTTGAGCAAGAAATGCTGGTCGAGGCAGCCGTAATAGAAACCCGGGCCTTTTATTTGAACATTGCGCAGTGGGTTGCCGTAGCCATTGCGCTGGTAGCCCTCTTCTTTGTGGTCAGGAGTATTCAACGGAGTATGCGCCCACCGCAACCTTCTATTGTTGTTGAGGGTGAAGAAAAAGTTATCAGAGACCCGCGCGAGGCCCTGCTGGACCAGGTTAGCAAGGCCGGCGGCCTGGAAGGATTAGATTTGGAGCAAATTGGGCCACCCGCATTCTCGGACGAAGCGCGCGCAGCGGCAGAGAAAGCGCAGATGGTGCGCCAACTCCAATTGATGTCAAAAAACAAATCAGAAACATTAGCCCAAATCATCCAGTTCTGGATTACTGAAGACTCAGGAAAGCGATAATGAGCGACTTGAACTTGTCGGGCACACAAAAGGCCGCAGCCTTACTAATTACATTGGGGCCAGAATCGGCTTCGGCAATTCTCAAGCATTTTGACGACGCTGAAATTGAACAACTCACCTATGAAATAGCTCAAATGGGGCGTGTTCCAGGTGGTGTAAAGGAAAAAATAATAGAAGAATGTTACCACATGTCTTTTGTGGCCGAGGGCATTGATTCCGGCGGTCTGGATTATGCTAAAGACATGCTTTCGCGGGCAGTCGGCAGTCAGAAGGCCCGCGAATATATTGACCGCATAAAAATGCGAACAGAAGGGAGTTCGTTTGATTTTCTGGACGAAGCCGACCCGTCTCAGTTGGCCAACTCCCTCAAACACGAACACCCGCAGACCATCGCCCTGATTTTATCTCACCTAAATGCCAACAAAGCTGCTTCTGTAATTGTCAGCCTGGATGAGCACCTGCAAGGGGATGTTGCCAGCCGCATTGCTATTATGGACCGTGTCTCTCCGGATGTCATCAAAGAAGTAGAAGCGGGCGTAAAAAGCAAACTCTCTACCCTGCTCACTCAGGATTACTCTACCGCCGGCGGGGTGCAATCGCTGGTGAGCATTTTGCACCAGGTTAATCGTAACACTGAAAAGTTAATCATGGACACGTTGGACGAAAACCAGCCGCAATTGGCCGAAGAAGTCCGGCAAAAAATGTTTGTCTTCGAAAACATTGTCACCCTTGACGACCGGGCCATCCAACGGATACTGCGCGATGTGGACAACAAAGACCTTATTTTGGCCCTTAAGGGCGCCAGTGAAGAGGTACAAAGCCTCATCTTCCGCAACCTGTCCAAACGGGCGGCCGACCTGCTTAAAGAAGATTTGGCAATTTCCGGCCCTGTGCGTTTGCGCAACGTGGAGGCGGCTCAACAAAGCATTGTCAACGTTATCAGGCGTTTGGAGGCCGCAGAAGAGATTGTTATTTCTCGCGGTGGTGATGACGACATTATTGTGTAATGTCTCAACTCAGGAACAAAAATGGCTAAACGCATCCTAAAATCCGTAAAATACGAACGCGAAAATACTGTATCGGTAACGGCCCGGAAGGTGCAAAAAAAAAGGCTGCGTCATTCGGGTTTGCCCCCCTCTAAAACAGGCGAGCCCCTTTCCTATTCTCCCGGCAAAAATATAGATGACCCCCGGTATG
>CAYWSS010000453.1:0-5177 GCA_964460505.1 uncultured Caldilineaceae bacterium
TTTGTGGCAGATAATACGTTTTTTATAGAGCGATCCTGCAAACTACCAGAGAGCCTTATTTTAGAGCAATTTCAGGCTGAAACAAAGCAGCGAAGACGCGAAGCAATTCTCCTCGCTTCTTCGCTTCCTCATTTTTTCGCCTTTTTGCCACCCTTAACCTGATTGCAAGCCGTTTTGACAAAAGCAGAAAACAGCGGATGCGGGCGGGTGGGCCGGCTTTTAAATTCAGGGTGAAATTGGCTGCCGACCATAAAAGGATGCTCCCTGATTTCGGTAACTTCCACCAGCCGGCCATCCGGCGACAGGCCGGATAAAACCAGGCCGGCCTCGCCCAACTGTTCCCGGTACTCGTTGTTAAACTCAAAGCGATGCCGGTGCCGCTCATCGACCGTCTCGGTCTGGTAGGCGGTGGCCGCAACCGTGCCGGGGGTGAGATGACAGGGGTAGCTGCCCAGGCGCATGGTGCCGCCCAAATCAGCAATGTCGCGCTGGTCGGGCATCAGGTCGATGACGGGGTGGGAGGTGGCCGGGTTAAATTCGGTGGAATTGGGGCTGTCGCTCTCAAACACATCGCGGGCCAGCTCGATGACCATCACCTGCATGCCCAGACAGAGACCCAGGTAGGGTACTTTTTGTGCTCTGGCAAATTTGGCCGCCACCACTTTGCCTTCGATGCCGCGTTCGCCAAAACCGCCGGGGACCACAATGCCGTCCAGCTTTTCCAGCCGTTCCACGTTGCGCATTCGTTCCATATCTTCCGAGGAAATCCACTCAATCTCCACGGCGCAGTCGTGCTGGATTGCCGCGTGATTTAAGGCCTCGTACACGCTCATATAAGCATCTTCCAGCTCCACATATTTACCGACAATGCCCACCTTAATGGTGATCGGTTTGGGCCGTTTGATATTTTCAACCATCTTGCGCCACTCATCCAGATCGGGGGGGCGATAGTTAATATTCATGCGCTCGCAAATAATATCGGCCACGTTGTACTCCTCCAGAATCAGCGGCACTTCGTAGATAGAGTCGACCGTGGTCAACGGAATCACGGCCCGCCGGTAAACATCACAAAACAGCGATATCTTCTCGCGCAGGTCGTCACCCACCGGCAAATCGGCCCGGCACATAATCATATCCGGCTGAATACCGATGCCGCGCAGCTCATGCACGCTGTGCTGGGTGGGTTTGGTTTTGAGTTCGTTGGTGGCAGCCAGATGGGGCAGCAATGTCACGTGGATATAAAAGGTGTTGTCTCGCCCGGCATCTTTGCGCATTTGGCGCAGCGCTTCCAAAAACGGCAAGCTCTCAATGTCGCCCACGGTGCCGCCCACCTCCACAATAACCACATCGGCATCGGTCTGGCGGGCAACCTTGTTGATGGTGGCCTTAATTTGATTGGTTACGTGCGGAATCACCTGGATGGTTTTGCCCAGATAATCGCCGCGCCGCTCCCGATTGATGACCTGCTGGTACACCTGTCCGCTGGTTAAATTGCTGGATTGCGACAGGTTTTCGTCGATAAAGCGTTCGTAGGCCCCCAAATCCAGATCGGTTTCGGCCCCATCCTCCAGCACAAACACCTCGCCGTGCTCGTAGGGGCTCATTGTGCCGGGATCGACATTTAAATACGGGTCCAACTTTATCACCGTCACCGATTGGCCCCGGCTCTTCAAAATCCGGCCAATCGATGCCGCTGCCACGCCTTTTCCCAAAGAAGATACCACCCCACCTGTACAGAAAATATATTTTGTCATTATGTTCCCTCTCCCTGCTATTTAAAAAAATAAAGTCCCCAAAAGCTTTGGGGACTTAGTTCGCGCGTTTGCCAGATATCTGGACATCTTTATCACTTGCATGTTTGCATATTATATGCATTTTGCCATAAATGTCTATAGTTCATTTGGTTTATTGGGCGGGTTTGTCCAATTCAATTTTGACACTCAAAACAGGTATGTTATAATCCCGAATGATAAATGACAGGTGCAATTATGCGCCGCAATAACAGATTTTGCGCGCCACCCTAGCTCAGTTGGTAGAGCAGCTCATTCGTAATGAGCAGGTCATCGGTTCGAATCCGATGGGTGGCTTTCAGACTTTTTTATTTTTGTGGCCGTTTCCCGGCCAACTCTTAAAGCCCCGCCGGAACCCGGCGGGGCTTTTTTGTTTATTTGGAAATAATAAAATTGTGATCGATTTAGTCAACGAACTTCCCCGGAATATCAACCAGATCCGCCTCCGCACGCTCAACTGGTACCACCATAACCGGCGGGATTTGCCCTGGCGCGGCGAGTCTGATCCCTACCGCATCTGGGTTTCTGAGGTAATGCTGCAACAAACGCAAGTAAACACCGTGATCCCCTATTATCGCCGCTTTCTGGCGGCGTTTCCCACCGTGCATGCCTTGGCCGCGGCTTTGCAGGAAGACGTGTTGAAACAGTGGG
This sequence comes from uncultured Caldilineaceae bacterium, assembly GCA_964460505.1. GTDB lineage: Bacteria > Chloroflexota > Anaerolineae > 4572-78 > J111 > J095. The sequence goes on from CAYWSS010000453.1 coordinate 2,442, forward strand.
AGGGGTTGGGTTACTACGCTCGCGCCCGTAACCTGCACCGGGCCGCCAAAGAAATTGTGCAGCAGTGGAATGGTCATCTGCCCGCCACGTTTGCCCAACTGCGTACCCTGCCCGGCTTTGGCAACTACACCGCCGGGGCTGTAGCCTCGATTGCATTTGACCAGCCGGTGCCTGCCGTGGACGGCAACGTGAAGCGGGTGCTGGCCCGCCTGTTTGCCATTGAGGACAATATTACCAAAGGCGCCGGGGCGCGACAGGTAAAGGACCTGGCGGCGGAACTGGTAGACCCCGAATCGCCCGGCGATTGGACCCAGGCGCTGATGGAACTGGGCGCTACCCTCTGCCTGCCAAGATCCCCCAAATGCCTGCTCTGCCCGGTCAATGATATGTGCCAGGGGCGGCGGCTCGGTTTGGCGCACGAACTGCCCAAAAAACCGGCCAAAAAGGCGCTGCCCCATTTTGATGTCACCGCGGCGGTTATTCAAAATGGCGATCAACTGCTTATTGCCCGGCGCCCGCTCGAGGGCATGTTGGGGGGCCTGTGGGAATTCCCCGGCGGCAAACAAGAAGCAGGCGAAACCTTGCCTGCTTGCTTGCAACGGGAGATTAAAGAAGAGCTGGGTGTGGAGATACAGGTCAGTCGCCCCGTTATTACAGTAAAGCACAGCTACACTCATTTTAAGATCACGCTGCATGCCTTTTACTGCCGGCTAATTGAAGGCGCGCCGCAAGCCCTGGGCGTGGCCGATTGGCGCTGGGTTGGCTTGCAGGAAATCAACCAATTTCCCTTTGCCCGCACCGATCTAAAAATCATTGAAGCCTTGCAAAACTCCGCGCGGGGCACCTCTGTAGCCGGAAGCCAGATAAACAGGTAAGCGTTCACCCCCACCCCCCCGCTTCGCATCCCCCCGTTAACGGGAGGAAGTTTAAAAGCCTCCCCCTGATTTCGGGGAAAGGTTTGGAAGGGGGCAAACGGTGTTGTCGTCCCAATTGAGATTGTTGCACTCCCAACAAAAAAACCGGATGGGACAACGCCCCATCCGGCCGGTATTATTGCATATTCTTCACGGGTCAGCCAATCCGGAGATTACCTCACCATCACAGAAAATTCACTCGTTTTCCATCGTTTTTTGGCTGCCATCGCCCGCCTTTTCTCAAGCAAGCAATCCTTGTGCTGAATCAGCACATTTTTAACCGTGTGGAGCAGATCTCTGGGATCAAACGGTTTACCCAGATAACAGGCTACGTTGGTATCGTCCTCCTCGGAATATTTCAACATTCGCTGCTGGTCAACCGTACTCGCCCGGGCAGAAATGATGATGGCCGGCACCTGCTCCAACAGAGGATGCCGCCGCACACGCCGCAAAAGTTCAAGGCCATTAAAGCCGGGCAGATTGATATCCAGCAAAAATAAATCCGGCTTTTCCCGCAGGGCCATCTGCAGCCCCTCTTCCGCTTTGGTGGTGCGCAACACTCTAAAGCCCGCCGGTTCCAGCGACAACCGGATCAGGTTTAAGATATCCTGCTCATCATCCACCACCAGAATTTTCAATTCGTCCGGCCAAAGATTATCATTCATGGTAACAATACCCGCCACAACCATCAACCATGCCTGTAAAAAAAATCCCCCACCGCGCAATGCTCGACCGAATATTCGGCATATGGTATACTCTGGTCTATATCCTTCATGTGTATTTACAATCTTAAAAGGATACGGCCAAAATCCAAATTTTAAAGAGGAAATCAAATGTTAATTGGAGCCCATCTGTCAACATCCGGCGGAGTGGACAAATCTTTTAAACGAGCAGTTGATCTCAACTGCACCGCCTTTCAAATCTTCACCAAATCTAACCGCCAGTGGCGGGCCAAAGATTTAAAACCCGAAGAAGTTGCCCGTTATCATGATCGGCAGCAAGAGACAAAACTTGAGCCGGTAATATGCCATGCCAGCTATTTACTAAATCTTGGCACGCCGGACGATGCCCTGTGGAACAAATCCATTGATGCGCTGGTGGTTGAGCTTGAGCGCTGCGAATTGCTGAAAATCCCCAATCTGGTGTTGCACCCCGGCGCCCACGTAAAAAGCGGCCTCAAAGCCGGTATTGCCCGCGTGGCCCAGGGGTTAGATGTTGCGCACGACCGGCTGCCGGACCATAATGTAAAAGTTACTCTGGAAATTACCGCCGGACAGGGCACGGCCCTTGGCTCAACCTTTGAGCAGATTGCCGCTATCATCAATGCCAGCCAACAGAGTGAGCGCCTGGAGGTGTGTTTTGACACCTGCCACGCCCTGGCCGCCGGCTACGAATTCCGCGCGCCGGAAAGCTATCAGGGAATGCTTGCCCATTTTGATGCTGTCATTGGCTTAAACAAACTGACCGTCATCCACGCCAACGATTCGCAAAAAGATTTGGGCAGCCACGTTGACCGTCACACGCACATTGGTGAAGGCTGCATTGGGCTTGAACCCTTCGGTTACTTTCTAAACGACTCCCGCTTCAAAAAAGTTCCATTTCTGCTGGAAACCCCCGTAAAAGATGATCCCGGCGACAATATTCGCAATCTGGCTGCGCTGAAGAAGCTAATCAAAGGATGAATGATGAAGTCAGAAGGATGAATTTAAAGAATTAATTCATCGTTCATCCTTCATCGTTTAAAGAGGTGTTTTGGTTATGAAAAATCAGGGCCTGCGCATCCGAACCAAGGATTTTGCGCTGCGAATTATTCGTTTGTATG
>CAYWSS010000454.1:0-5174 GCA_964460505.1 uncultured Caldilineaceae bacterium
CCCGGTTTTTACCCCCACCCCCACCGACACGCCCACTCCCTCCTTTACCAGTACACCCCGCCCGCCCACAGATACCCCCACGCCCGAACCAACGGCTACGCCCGCTGTGGATTTTAGGGTAAAGAGTGTGCGCCAGCTTACCCCGTGTGAAAACCAGAGTAAGCACCACATCTTTATTAAGGTGGAAGATGCCAATGGGCAAGGGATTGATGGCGTGCCGGTTAAAATTCAGTGGGGCGCAGGAGAGGATGGACAGGTCACGACGCCTACAGAAACAAAAACCGATTTGAAGGGACAACCTGAGCCAGGCCATATTGACTTTGCCATGTTCAAAGGCAGTTACAAGGTAGAAGTTGAGGGCGGCTCCAGCGAGATTGCCGGCCCGGTTACCCCCGATTATGGCACCAACGAAGCCTGCGGCGAAAATTCTGTGGCCAACTCTTTGTTCCATATTTCATTTGAAGTTATCTTCCAGCGAACGTACTAAACTGTCTAAACATCCACTAAGAACTATTACTTGCTCGTAGACAGCCTCAATGCAATAGCGGAGTGGCGTTAGACGACCAAAGGTCCACGGCGCTGCGTATCTGACTACGAACATTTTATACGAGGATGAACAATTCAGAATCTCCTGCCGGGTGGATATCCCGGCAGGAGATTTTTTGTTTGTGCCTTATTTGCGGTTATACTATCTTCTTGGAAATTTTTATGTCAGGAGTTGAAAATGGCAGTCCCTGCAGATTTGTTAGAAATTTTACGGTGTCCCCATTGTGTCAGCGGAGATACCCGCAAGCCGGGCGATGACCCCGGCCAACTGGAATTGGTTCGTAACGGGTTGTGGCTGGTTTGCCGGGAGCCGGATTGTGGCCGAAAATATCCCATCAGAGAAGATATCCCCGTCATGTTAATTGAAGAAGGGGATAAGTGGGTAAACACTGGAACCGGGAATCTACCCGAGCCGGGCAAATTGGTGAACTAAATGGCGCAGATTTATCGAAAACTGGGCAAACTGGCCCTTGCTTGCTTTTTTGCAGTTGCAGTTGTCTCTCCGTGGGCAGTGACGGCCCAGGATAATATTCAGGTGACAGACCAGGGCTGGGAAGCCAATTTCAGGGATTTTCTTACCTTTACGCTGGAGGCAGAAAGCGCTGCCGAAATTACAGACGTGGAATTACTGTACCGGATTGCAGGGCAAATTGCCACCTCTCGCAACGAAACCGAATTCACCCCCGGCACCGCAATTTCCGCCCGGTTCACCATCGACCAAACCGAGCCGATTAACTACATGCCGCCCGGCACAGAGCTGGAATATTGGTGGAAAATTGAAGACGCCGCCGCTAACTCAGTGAAAACCGAAAAAGAGCGGCTGGTGCTGCTTGATAACCGGTACGACTGGCAAACCCTCCAGAATGACCGGCTGACCCTGTACTGGTACAAAGGGGAAGATGAATTTGGGCAATCCCTGTTCGACCGGGCCAATGTGGCGCTCGATACGCTGGAAACCGATATTGGCATTGGCCTGGATCAGCCCATAAAAATTTTCATTTACGGGAGCCACAATGATTTACTGGGCGCAATTTCAACCTCTGCCCAGGAGTGGACCGGCGGGCAGGCCTTTACCGAGTACGGGGTGGTGGTCATTGGCGTTCGGCCCGGCCAACTGGATTGGGGCCTCAACGCCATGACCCACGAAATGACTCACCTGGTTATTCACCAGGCCACCGATAATCCTTTTGGCAGCATGCCGCGTTGGCTGGACGAAGGCATTGCCGTGTACAACGAAAATCAAGAGGCGCTGGACGATGATTTTCGCTCCACCTTTGAGCATGCTGTGGCCAACGACAAACTTATGACCCTGCGCACGCTCTCCAGCCCCTTTCCTTCTGACCCGGCGTTGGCCAATTTGGCGTACGGGCAAAGTGGCGCTATGGTAAAATTTATTGTTGATACCTACGGCTCACACGCCATGGCAGAACTCTTGACAATTTTTGCCGAGGGCGCGCTGTACGACGAGGCGCTGGAACAAGCGTTGGGTGAAAATACCGACAGTCTGGATAATAAATTCAGAGTTAATCTGGGGTTGGCTCCTCTGCCCGGCACTGAAATTGAAGCGGAATCTGCCCCTGCTATTGAAGATCAACCGGTTGAGGAAGAAAACGCGGCCTCGGCAGAATCATCAACCACTGCGGAAAACAACCGGGAGGAAGCAGAGTCTTCGACCAGCGATACACAACCTGCCGCCGCGCCCAAAGAGCCGGAATTCTCAAATCAGCCTGTCCCGGCCGCCGGGGAAACAAATGGCCTGCTCGGTTGTTTACCCTGTCTGGCCGGAACGTTAGCCTTACTGATAATGGGGGGCGCCCTGTTAGGACAACGCGCTTTGCCCTAATACTCTCCTTGCCAGCCATGCTCGCCACGCAACGGCACGAAAGCCACGGGCACCAGTTGGCTCTCTGCAATATCGTCGCCGTGCCGTTCTAAACAAAGGAGATCCTGACGGCCTCGGGGACCCACCGGCACCACCAACCTGCCGCCATCCTTTAGCTGCGCGGTCAACGGTGCGGGGATTTCCGGAGCGCCGGCAGTTACAATGATGGCATCGTACGGCTCATGTTCCGGCCAGCCGTACCCGCCATCTCCCACTTTTATTTCAACATTCAAAATACCCAGCGTTTGTAGAATCTCGCGGGTATGTATGCCCAATTCTTCTATTCGTTCGATGCTGTACACCTGTTCAGCCAGATGGCTAAGAATTGCGGCCTGATAGCCGGAGCCGGTGCCAACTTCTAATACAACGCCTTGCCCCTTGGGTGGTAAAGCCAGGGCCTGAGTCATAAATGCAACAATGTAGGGTTGGGATATGGTTTGTCCAAACCCAATGGGCAACGGCCGGTCATCGTAGGCAGAGTTTTCCAGGTCTTCACTCACAAAACGATGCCGCGGAATTTCGGCCATTGCTTTTAATACCCGTGGGTCGCTAATATTTCTGCCGGCCAATTGATCGGCTACCATTTTTGCGCGGGCTTCAGCCGTTGTAGCTTTTTTACCAAACATAATCAACCCTTCATTCATATTAAAGCACACTCGGAGCCGAATATCAAGAGAGGTTAGCTTCCGTTAAATTTGCCCGGTTAACGCAAAAATCTTTTTTTGTGAGCCGTCTTCAATCATGCTATACTTTTGACTTGTTATTTTAAGAAGTAACTTTGTCTAATTATCTGCATGCCCCAAGAGGGTGCGTCCTAAAAATTGGGAAAGCGCAGGGGGGCGCGGGGGTATCCCCCGAATCCCCCCCAGGTTTGCCTCAATTTCTTAAAATTTGGGACAAACCCGCCCCCAGGTTTGCAGATTTATTTTTGTAGGAATCATCACAAATTTAACGGGTTGCCACTAATTATAAAAATCTGACTACTGACTACCGTTACAGGAGTAACTGTTGTGGTAATTTTGATAACTATTTACGTGATCACTGCTTTGTTGCTGGCAGTATATGCGTTTAACGCCTGGGCGCTTACGTTTCTCTATCTCCTTCACCGAAATGATGCGCCTCGTTCTCCCTCTGCCGAAGCGAAAATATCGTTGCCGCCGGTAACAGTGCAGTTGCCCATTTTTAACGAAGCCCTGGTGGTTGAACGCCTCATTGAGGCCGTGATTCAGCTCGATTATCCGGCCCACCTGTTGCAAATTCAGGTGCTTGATGACTCCTCAGACGAAACCACCGAAATTGCCCAGGCCATCGTGGATACATATTTCCGGCAGGGAATAGACATTGAACTGATTCACCGGACGGAGCGTCCCGGATTTAAAGCCGGAGCCATGGCCAATGGATTGAATTCGGCTACCGGCGAGTTTATTGCCATTTTTGATGCCGACTTTACGCCCACACCCGATTTTCTGCGGCAAACCGTTCCCCATTTTGCCGACAATCCCGACGTGGGCATTATCCAAACCCGGTGGGATCATCTAAATCGCGATTATTCGCGGTTAACCGCCGCGCAGTCGCTGGCGCTGGACGGCCACTTTGCTATTGAGCAAGCTGCCCGAAATCGATCGGGCCTGATGATTAATTTTAACGGCACAGCGGGCGTGTGGCGACGGGCCTGTATTGATGAGGCCGGTGGCTGGCAGGGGGATACCATCTCTGAAGATTTTGATTTGAGCTACCGGGCCCAACTGGCCGGCTGGCAATGCCTGTTTCTGCGCGATGTGATCGCTCCGGCGGAAATTCCGCCTCAATTGGCAGCTTTTAAGCGACAGCAGTTTCGTTGGGCCAAAGGCTCGATTCAATGTTTAAAGAAGCTGGGCTGGCGGGTACTATGGGCCAAATTATCTGCGCCGGTAAAATTGCAGGCACTGGTGCATCTCAGCAGCTATCTGGTTCATCCCTTGATGGTAATTTTAGCCCTGGTTACGCCTGTTTTGGTTATGAGCGGTGGCACCAACCAGATTCGGTTTCCGCTGATTTATTTGAGTTTGGTCAGCCTTGGCCCGCCCTTTCTTTATGCAGTGGCGCAGATAAGCCTGCACCCCACGCGCTGGAAAAGCCATTACAAGGCAATGCCCCTTTTAATTTTGTTGGGCAGCGGCATTGCCCTGAGCAATACCAAAGCAGTTATCGAAGCGTTATTGGGCGTGGGCAACGTTTTTAGACGCACCCCCAAATTTAATGTTAATAATGCTGCAGACCGCTGGCAAAACAGCGCCTACCGCCTGCCGGTTGATGGACTGGCTCTGGGAGAATTGGCGCTGGCTGTCTATTCCCTGTTGGGGGCAGTGGCTGCGGCCTTGAGTGGACATCAATTTGCGGTGCCGTTTATTTTACTGTATGCCTTTGGATTTGGTTATGTGGGGCTGCAAGGGCTGTGGGATGAACGCCTGAAATTCAGAACCGTCGTACGGCCCAAGACTAAACGAGTGCCTGTTCGACGTTTGAATGTTGAAACGTTTGAACGTTAAAACGCTCAACGTTATTATTTTTCAAAGAGAGAACAATTTGTTCTCTCTTTTTTGTTTCCCCCGTATCACTCTGAATCAACCTGTGCAACTAAATCTAAAAAGCTACGTAGAGTACAGCGGTAATCGAGCAAGTAATAGTCATTACGGGGGATTACAAAAATGAGCATCGTTTCATTCGGCCAAAATGAAGCAAAAGACAGGTTTACAATTTTCGCCAT
>CAYWSS010000455.1:0-5173 GCA_964460505.1 uncultured Caldilineaceae bacterium
GAGAGATTGTGAAAGTTGTTAAGTCTGGTGACGTAAGAGGGCACTATTGTACTGCAAAAGAGGGTTTTGGTCAAAGGACCGTATTCTTTCATCACAGTGGCAGTGTACCCATACTCTACAAATGATGGATATGGTTACAAATGAATGTTCAGCCGCCTAACTATCTAATTGACCGGACAAGAATCAAAATATCTAATTATTCCACCCCTGTCCACTCGAATTCTAACATACGCGTTTGCACTCTCCGCCGGAGGCTTTTATTTGCCGCCAATTTTCCCGGCGATAGCGTTTAAACGGGGGAGGGACAAACCGATTTTCAGCAGGGGGGCAACAACCAGCCACAGCAGGACGCGCTTCAATTTGCGCTGCCGGAATTCAGCGGTGGAAACCGTGATTTTATCCGGCAGAAACAGGGTGGGGCCGTGGGCTTCCAATCTCTGGCCAAATTCGTAATCTTCCAGGAAATTGAGCGGTTTAAATCCGCCCAGTTCTTCAAACACATCTTTACGGGCAAAGATTCCGCTGTTGCCAAAATAGTGGCCGCCGTATCGTTCTTTTTTCAAAAAACGTTTGGCGGTATTGGTCAGGAAAGAGGAGGTATCAAACTTTACGTGGAAATTTCCGCCGGTGGTCTGGGGTAACATGGCAAAATTCTTTTCAATGGTCAGTAACGCTTCCACCGGCAGTTGGTTGCCGGGCCACAAAAAGAGCAAAATATCGCCCTTGGCTGCGGCTGCCCCGGTGTTGAGCCGCGCGCCGCGTGTAGTGCCTGTGCTGGCCACCACCGTCACCGACTTGACATTGCACACAAACGATTTTTGCCCGGTAACCACGATAATTTCAACAGCCACGGGCTGCTCTGTAACGCTGTTCAGCGTGTCAGAAATATCGTCCTCTGCGGTTGTCACGGGAAGAATTATCGAGAAAAGAATTTTGCATCTGCCTCTGCTGCAGGATGGCAGAATTATAGCACAATTTTCGGGAATCGCATTTTTTTAACAAAAAAACCGTCAGGCAATATTACCTGACGGGTTTTTTGTATTTTATGGTTTCAATAGCAATTACGCAGTTCTGCAACCAACTAAAAAAATCATCACGAATGTCGCGAATAGGCGAATAAGCGAATTTTTTATTCGTATAATTCATCCATTCGCGACATTCGCGGTCTGTTTGTCTCAACCGCGTAACTCCTGTTCAATCTGAAACGATGTTACGCCTCGGCAATGAGTTCCAGCCCCTCCGCGTCGAGAATATCTACCCGCTTTCTGCCGATGGTAATCAGTTGGTTGGCTTTAAATTCATTGAGGGTTTGGGTTGCGGTTTCCCGGTAGGTGCCCACGGCCTCGGCCAAATCCTGGTGGGTGTAGCCAAAAATACTGTCTCCCTGCTCATTGCGCAGGTGCAGCAAATGGGTCGCCAATCGAGAGGGGATGCTCTTAAAGGCCATGTCCTCCAATTGCGTTTCGGCGTTGCTCAACCGGTCGGCCATCACCTGCATAATACGCAGGGCCACAGCCGGCTTTCCCAGAATTAACCGTTCTACATCGTGACGGCTCATGACGCACAGCAAACAATCGTCCGAAGATTCGGCAAAGGTGTTTTGCATACCCTGCCCAATGATGGACATTTCGCCAAAAATTGTACCCGCCCCAATAGTGGCCACCACCAGTTTCTTTCCCTCCGGCGAAATCCGGTACAGTTGAACGCGCCCTTTCTTCAAGATAAACAGAACTTCGGACGTATCCTCGGGCTGATAAAAAATTTTCCCGCGCCGGCAGGTACTCATGGTGGTGGTTCTATCCATTTCTGCCATTTCTTCTTTGGAAAGGTCCTGGAAAATATCCACCATCTGTAAATAGTTGATTTTTTGATCGAATTCGCCGGCCATGCTTATTGGTTGACCTCAACAGATTCCTGAGTGTTCAGCCACCGGGAAATATCCTTCGGGCCGGGGTTACCCAGTGAAACAACACGATTATTGAGCATATAGGTTGGCGTGGCAAAAACTTCAGTCGGGACAGTTTCCGGCGCGTCCGTAATGTCGATAACCATTACGGTGACGTCCGGATAATCCTGCTCAATACGAACCGCTGTATTTTTTGCTTCGGTACAACCGGGGCAGTGTTCTGCCACATAAACTTTTAGAATAGACTCCATGTTACTCCCCTCGCTACTTCTGGTAGAGGTGAGGCAGAGAGTTTGCTTTCAGCATCTCCCCTCCTGCCTCCCTCTAGTTGAATAGTAGCACAGGCCGGAAGAAACTTCGGTAACAGCGATTACACAAATACGGAGGACAATTTTACCCCGCCGGCTTCATTATACACAGATAGGTCTGATCGGAACAAGCCGGATGGAAAGTTGCAAAGTCGCAGGGTCAGTAATTTGCGACCCTGCGTCCTTGCGCCCCTAATACACCATATCGCCCTGCACAAAAGCGACGGTGCGGGGATCGGAGGGGGAATTGAAGAAGGTTTCGGTGCCGGCCGCTTCTACAATGCGGCCGTCCAGCACCAGGGCGGTGCGATGGGCCAACCGTCTGGCCTGGAAAATATTGTGGGTAACCAGCACCACGGTGGTGCCGCGCTCCCGGTTTACTTCGGTTACAATCTGCTCAATCAGCTTGATATTGTAGGGGTCCAGGTTGGCCGTGGGTTCGTCCAGCAGCAGCACCGAAGGTTGGATGACCAGCGCCCGGGCCAGCGCTACCCGCTGGGCCTCGCCACCGCTGAGCGTTTTGGCCGAGACATCGGCCAGGTCGGTCAAACCCACGCGGGCCAGGGCATCGGCCACGGCCCGCCCGGTCTCTTTTCCATTTTTACCGCGCAGTTTTAAGCCGTAGGCCACATTGGCCGCCACCGAGCGCTGGAGCAACACCGGATTTTGAAAAACGGTCGTGACCTCGCGGCGCAGTTCCAACGGCGGCATTACCCCGTTAAATCGGCTTTCTTTGTAGGTGAGAAACCCGCCCGACGGTTCTTCCAGAAAATTCAGATGGCGCAGCAACGTACTTTTACCCGCACCGCTGGGGCCAACCAGCGCCAAAATTTCACCCCGGTAAATATCGAGCTGATCCACCTGCAATACAGTGCGCCCGTTGTAGGCTTGCATTAAATTTTGCACGTGATAAATTGTGTTTTTAACCATGGTTCACCTATCTTGAAAAATCTTTGCCCTGCGAGCGAATCATCACCAGATTAATTAAAAAGGTGATAATCAGCAAAATCACGCCCAGCGCAATGGCCAGATCAAAATTTCCCTTGCGCGTTTCCAGCACAATAGCCGTGGTCAAGGTGCGGGTTTTACCCTCAATGTTGCCCCCGACCAAAATCACCGCCCCCACTTCGGAGATGACCGCGCCAAAGCCGGCAATAATTGAAACGATGACACCCACCCGGGCCTCACCCAGAATAGCCAGCGTGGCCTGCCAGCCGGTTGCCCCCAATGACATAAGCTGTCGCCGTAAATTGGGATCAACCCCCATCACGGCAGCCATTGTAAAGCCGGCCACCAGTGGGAAGGCGATAATTGTTTGCGCCAAAATGATGGCATTGGGCGTAAACAGCCAGCCCAAATTGCCCAAGGCCCCGCTGCGTGACAGCACCAGATACACAAACAGCCCCACCACCACCGGCGGAAACCCCATGCCGGTGTAGAGCAACGCGGTTACAATCCGTCTACCCCAAAAGCGGTTGAGTCCCAGAAACGCGCCCAGCGGGATGCCGACTAATGTACTGAAAAACAGGGCCACCCCGGACACATACAGCGAAAACCAGATAATTTCATACAGCGCCGGGTCAAAACTAAAGATCAGACCAAACGCCTGGAAGATACCGTCAACCAGATCACCCATTGATTACCTGGCAGCGTTCCAGGCCGCAGAATCAGGAACAAAGAGCGGCATCCCAAACGCATTGATGCCGAACCGGCTAATTAATTGCTGCGTTTCCACAGAAGTTAGCCATTCGATAAACGCTTCTGCCCCGGCAGAATTAACCGCAGGATGTAGTTTCGGATTGACGGCAATCACGCCGTACGGGTTAAAAAGCCGGGAATCCCCCTCAACCAAAATAATCAGGTCGATGCCTTCCAGGGTGCGGGCCAGGTAGGTGGCCCGGTCGCTGAGGGTGTAGGCCAGTTGCTCGTTGGCTACGGTCAGGGTGGCGCCCATACCCTGCCCCACCGACTGGTACCAGTCCCCCTCCGGTTTTATAAAAGTTTTGCCGGTATTTTTGATGCTGGTGGCATCAACCACCGGCACGCCGCCGGCTTCCCACAAGCCTTGCTCTTTAATGTGCGTGCCAGAGTCATCGCCGCGTGAAATAAAGCTGCTTTGCGATTCTGCCATCTGGGCCAGCGCTGCGGCCACGTCAGTCATCCCTTTAATGCCTGCCGGGTCGTCGGGAGGGCCAACTACCACAAAATCATTGTACATGACGTCCCGGCGATCAACCCCAAAGCCGGCCTCCACAAAAGCATCCTCCCGGCTGCGGGCGTGAACCAGAATCACATCGGCATCGCCGTTTTCGCCCAGTTGGATAGCCTGTCCCGTACCAACGGCAATCACTTCCACGTCAGCGCCGTAGCGAGTTTCAAAATCGGGCAGGATGGCGTTGAGCAGGCCGGAATTGTCGGTGCTGGTAGTGGTGGCCAGCACCAATCGACCCGCTTCCATGCCGGCCGGTTCGGCAGCGGACATCGTCACATTCGGAACTGTCAGTTCTTGATTAATCAATGCCTCTGCATCAATGACGCCGGGCACACATAATTTCCAGCCAACTTCGATAACGTCGACATTTTCAATCATCGGAAAACTGTCATCACCCGCGTGTTGGGCGTTGGTCGCCTCGGCAAGAGCCGGGTAAGCAAACACGTCACCGTAAACTTTCTCCGCAATTTTAGAGAGCCAATCGTCGGCCTGCACCGTTACTTCCTGCTCGCAAAGCACATCCCCTTGCAGCGGGGGCGCGGCATAAGCCACGGCTTGAAAAGCAACAAACAGTGTTAAAAAAACAGGGAGGGTCAGGTAATACTTTTTGGTGTTCATTTTTTAATCCTTACTGAAAGAGAATTTATTTGAGCAGCGGTTTTGTTGCTTTTTACCTTGCTAAGTACTAAGTCAACGTACAAATTCAGTGAACCCGTCAAAATCGCGCTCGGGCCGGTCTCTTGACCG
>CAYWSS010000456.1:0-5170 GCA_964460505.1 uncultured Caldilineaceae bacterium
GAAAATTGTAAACCGGTTTTTTGTCCCATTTCAGACCCAATGAAACGATGCCCAAAAGTGTAAACCGATCTTTTACACCATTTTTGGCTGAATGAAACGATGCCGAAAAAAAACAGATGGGTCTTTGGTATTTTCCGTGGTGTAGCGGCAGGTCTTGTGCCTGCCTTGGGCAACCACAAGGGTACGCCACGGCAATTCCTAAAGAGCCAAATAGATTTTAGGCAATACTGCAAAAGTCATGGGATAAAAACGGCAAAAGGATGCTACTATAGCGGTTTCAAGGGGGTATACAAGTAGTTACAAAAAAATTTACATAACAAATTGTATGGAATTTTCAGGATTGTCGAAATTCCAAAGGGGTCTCGCAACAAATTTGAATAGGTGAGTAGTTTCTACTCTTCTCTCCCGTTGTTGTTCCACTTTAACGTCACTTCGTAATTTGCCTCTGCCCCAATTTGACCAATGGCAAAATTACCAAATTCACCGGTGGCGGTCAGGCCAAACGTCACTTCTACCTCGTCGGCCTTCACCGCCTCAAGTTGATTGCGCATAATCAGGGCCGAACTTTTAACCCCGGCAAACGCATCGGCAAATTTCTGATTGACCGAATTGATAACGTTACCCACTTTGTCGCGGCTAACTTTTGTCAACCCGGTTGCTCTTTGTTCCTGAGCCTGAACCAGAATAGTTGTGCCGTCCTCCAGTTGGTATTCGATAAAAGTAGTCATAATGTTGTCCCCTGTTCATTGGATTAACCTGCACATTGGCAAATACTCAGGTTGAGTGTTCGCCTTCATTGACCATACATAATCCTGGAGAAATCCAGTTGCTTAACAATATTAACATCAAACTGCGTAAAAGGTAAACATAAAGAACGGTGCTTAAATAACTTACCCAATTGGTGATGGCAACCTATTACGTATTGCGTATTTCATACTCCGCAGAAAGAGAATTTATATGCAATACGTAATACGGGCAAATGGGTAAGTTAATTAATTCTTATTCCTAAACGGATCAGGTGAGGACACCAGGTTGAAACGGATACTACTGGCTGGCGGAAGGGCGCCGGCTACACTGGAACTGGCTCGGCTGTTCTACGTTGCCGGACACACCGTAACCGTGGCCAAAAGCATGCCCTGGCGCCTGTGTCGCGGCAGCAAGGCTGTGGCACAGGTTTTTCGCGTTCCTCCGCCCAACCGGCAGCCGGAACAATTTGTTGATGCCCTGCTCAACATAGTTCGGCGTAAAAAATAGACCTGCTCATTCCCACCTGCGAAGAAATATATTTTGTGGCTATGGGCCGCTAACAATTGCAGCCCTATTGCACTGGCTTTACCTGGTAACCTTCAAGAACTTGGATCTACCGGGGCTATTGAAAAAGAGCCTCCTTTATAGTAAAATGAGGCATATGCATCAGTCATAATGCGTACTCTACACCTCCCAATTTTTAACTCAACAGATCAGTCACAATGCGTACTCTACACCTCCCAATTTTTAGCTCAACATATTAAGACGGGCAAGACGCACAACAATTGACTGGCCCGCGCACAATCCTGAGATAAAATGGCAGTAGATTTTGCCGGTTTTGTAACAATCACCAAGGTTAAGGTTCCTCGGCATCGCGATAATTTACTTGCGCGCCCCCAGCTTCTCACGCGCTTCCAGAATTTGCTGGATTATAAACTGATTAATATTACCGCCCCCGCCGGTTTTGGAAAAACCTCTCTTTTGATTGAGGTAGCCCACCAGCTTGATTTGCCGGTGTGCTGGTACGCTATCGACCCCCTTGACAATGACCCGCAGCGATTCATCAGCCATTTTCTGGCCGCAATTCTTCAGGAATTCCCCATATTTGAAGACGCCGTAAACTCCATTCTATCGGGAAACACCTCAACCCTGAATTATTTAATAACACCAATTGTAAACGCTGTGTATGAGCACATCCACGAATATTTTATTTTTGTTCTGGATGATTTTCATCTGATCACCAATAAAGAAGTTATCAGTTTTGTGGATCAATTTATTCAGTTTGTTGATGAAAGTTGCCATCTGGTGCTTCTGTCACGCAAACTGGTCAGGTTGCCCAGTTTGATCTTGATGGTTGGGCGACTGGAAGTAGGGGGGATGACCATCCGCGAACTGGCATTTAAGCCCGCGGAAATTAAGGCATTGGCCCTGCAAAATTACGGCATTTCCCTTTCTGACGAAGCCGCCGGGGATTTGGCACAAACCACCGAAGGCTGGATAACCGGTTTAATTTTATCAACCCAATCGTTCTGGAAAAATGTTACGGATCAAATGAACAGGGCACAGAGTTTGGGTATTGACGTGTACGATTACCTGGCACAACAAGTGCATGAACAACAACCGCCATCGGTGCAGGATTTTTTACTGCGCACAGCGCTCCTTGAAGAATTTGACGCGGATTTGTGCCACGAAGTTTTTGGGCCGGCCACCTATCCTGATAATCACACCTGGCAAACATTAATGCAGTTTGTTGTGCAAAACAATGCCTTTGCCCTGCCTCTGGACAACCGTGGAACCTGGCTGCGTTATCACCATCTTTTCCAGGATTTTTTACAGACAAAAATCAAAAGAGAACGCCCCGCAGAAGCCCGCCAAATTCTTCAAAAACTGGCCGAACTGTTTGCCGGCCGGGGTGAATGGGAAAAGGCATACGCTCTGTACCAAAATCTGGAGGATTCACCGGCCACCATTAACCTTGTTGAACAGGTTGGCATCCGTATGGTTGAAGCCGGCCGATTAAAAACATTGGGCGCGTGGATTGACGCATTTCCACCTGTTGAGCTTACAACCCATCCGTTGTTAGCCGCGTTACGTGGTTATGTTTTTGCAATGCTGGGCGAGGTTAAACAGGGCCGGCTCTGGCTCAGTCAGGCAGAAACTGCTTTTCGAACAACCAATGATAACAACGGGTTGGCCCACACTCTGGTGTGGCGGTCCGGTGTTCACCGTTTGTTAGGCAACTACGAAGCATCGCTGGCAGATGCCGAAGAAGGACTCTGCTTTACCGATAGCGATGAAACCCCTTCGCTGCTTAAAGCTATGGCCTTAAGAGCCAGGGGACAAAGTTTGCTTGCCACCAGAAAATCTGATGAGTCTCTGAAATCTTTAGAAAATTCGCTGGAAATCTACAAAGCCCTGGGCGAAAGTGAGGACGAAGCCAGACTGTTTTTGGAATTAGGGGTAGCCTACATGATTACCGGCTACTATCAAAAAGCCCTGCGCTACTACGATCTGGCCTTAAACCACTACCGCACTACCGGCAACGCCATCAGGATGGCGGACTTACTGAATAACAAAGGCGTACTTTATCATTCTACGGGGGAGTATCAACCCGCCATCTCGGCTTTGGAACAAGCCCTGACCTATGCGCAACAAAGTAACTACGCCCGCCTGGAGGCGTATATCTTGTGCGGCGTCGGTGATATTTACACCGATTTGGAAGCGCTGGATGCCGCAGAAAAAGCCTATCGGCAAGCCCACCAAATAGCCACCCAGATAGACGATAACTTCTTGCTATTTTATCTTGAATTGGCAGAAGCCGCGTTGGCAAGATTACAAGAAGATTTGGAGCAGGCGCGCGCAATTCTCGGTTACGCCGGGCAACTGGTTCAACAGAGCAATTCCAGTTACGAAAAAGGCTTGTACTATCTGGAAGCCGGGCAGATTGCAAACATAGAGCAACGGTATCCGGAAGCCATCGATAACTTGAATCAGGCCATTTTGCACTTTAGCGATAACGGAGAACAAATTGAAAAGGGGCGGGCTTACCTGCATCTGGCCGCAGCGCATCATGCGCTGGACGAAAATCGATATGCGGCAACCCACTTAGAATCCAGCTTTGCCCTGTTTGCTCCGCTTGAAAGTCGTCACCCGCTGGTGGTAACCGCCCAGCATACTCCCCAATTGCTGAAAGCCGCTCAACAATGGAAAGGGGTAGAACAAAGAGCGATCAAATTGCAAAAAGAGGTAGAAGATTTCAGGTTCAGCATTGGACACGTGCGGCGCAGCGTGCGCAAACAGATGCCGGCCATCCCGTTTCCTTCGCCCCGGCTTATTATTCAAACGCTTGGCCCGGTTACCGTTTTTCTAAACGATAAAGCTGTTGATGCTCCGGAATGGAAGAAACAAAAACAGGTGCGGGAGTTCTTTTTCTACCTCCTGGCCCATCCCGAAGGACAAACCAGAGAAGCCATTGGCCTAAACTTCTGGCCAAACAGTTCCCCGTCTGATGTAAAAGTACAATTTAAAAACACAATTTACCGGTTGCGCCGCGCGTTGGATAAGGATTTTATTATCTACGACCCGGACGTTGACCATTACTACTTTAATCACAATCTGGATTATGAGTATGATGTTGAGCAATTTGAATACCACCTTGAAACGGCCCAAAAAGCCAAAAATGTTCAAAAACAAATAAAGGCCTGCACAGCCGCCATAGAATTATATAAAGGAGCTTATTTGCCCGAAACAGAAGGAACCTGGGCCATCCCCAAAAGGCAACGCCTGAGCCATCTCTATGTTCAGGCTAATCTGAAATTAGCCCAATTGTATTTAAATAAAGGAGAACACAATTTAGTACTGGCCTACTGCTGGAATATTCTTAACGAAGACCTGTGCCAGGAAATTGCTCATCGCCTGATGATGCAGGCCTACGCCGCTATGGGAGACCGGGCGGCAGTTGTTCGCCAATTTGAATGGTGCAAAAAAGTAATACGGGAGGAAGTGAATGCGCCGGTATCGCCACAAACCAGAGATTTATATCAAACCCTGATACGGTAAGCTCACAAAAGTTAGTTAATAACCTTAAAAAATGCCGATTTTTTCGGTATTTTTTTATTTTCCCCACAAATTCCCTCCCATGGAGCCTGATAAGGAGCCTGATAGGGAGCCTCTTGTTTGCAATAATTAAAAAAACAACGGTAGTTCTTTAGCAAATGGAGGTTACTGATGAAACGCAAATTAAATAATGTTCAACTACTTGCCGGAAAAATTGAGCCTCGTCATATTCGGTTTGGCCTGGTTGTCTTAACATTGGTACTGGTTGCCCTGGCTGGTGGCGCCCCGGCATCAAGCGGCTGTTGCTAATATATGATATTGCTGCTGGCTGTTGCAGGTGGGTTGCTGGCCGGTTTTGTTAGAGTCG
>CAYWSS010000457.1:0-5160 GCA_964460505.1 uncultured Caldilineaceae bacterium
AACCCTTCCTTACGCAGTACGAAATACGCAATACGATGTTTATTTACGCCTATCGCTTGCGGCGATTTAACACAATGGCCGCGATAATCAGCACCAGTAACAACATTCCAGACAAACAAACCAAACATAATCCAAACAAAACAATAAATCCAACGGCGTTGCTGTCGTCGTTATCTGCTGCCGGCGGGCTTGATTGCCCGGGAATGCCCACCTGGGCCGGCAGTCCCACATCCGCCGCAGGCTGAGCAGTTGAGGCAGGCTCGATATTTTCTGCCAATGCGGGCGCTTCTTCTGTTTCTGTAGCTTCCGTTTCTGCCCCCTCTGTTTCTGCAACTTCCGTTTCTGTGGCTTCTGTTTCTGTGGCTGTTCCGGGCGATTCTCCCAGATTTAGCCGCCCCGAGCCAAAGACATTATCAATTCCGTTCTCTCCCAAATCCAGCGTGCGTGACTCAAGAAAACCCACCAGATCATCCGGGTTTTGAGTAAATTCCGGTATTGCCTGCAATATCAGGGCCGCGGCGCCGGCTACGTGGGGGGCGGCTGCCGATGTGCCGTTAAATGGCTCATCCCCGTAAGAGGCGCTGTCTACCACGGATGGCGCCACCACATCGGGTTTTATGCGCCCGTCGGACGTAGGGCCTTGCGAACTATATGGCTCCAACGCATCATCAGACCAATTAACCGCCCCGACCGCAAAGGCGCCTTTGGCGTCGGCAGGGGCGCTCAAGCTGTGGGCGGCCACCAGATAATCCGGATGGTATTCGCCGTTGTGGATGAACAAATCAAAGGTGGCATCACCCCGGGCTTCTCCATCATGATTTTCGATGCTCAAGAGATAGATTTCATTATCTTCAAATTCGTAAAAGAACCCTTCTACCGGTATGGCTCCATCCTGCCCGTTCTGGTAATCTTCAGATTCGGCCAGCACGGTGCCTTCTTCATCCATTAAAATCAGGTCGTAATCCTGGTTTGCGTTGTCCCAGTCATCCCAACTGAGCACGATATCTGTATCAAACCCCGGCCCAAAAGGGATAAATGGAATCACCTCCGTATCGGGGAAAAATTCGTGGATAGTGTTGCCGTCGCTGTCGGCAAATGCGCCCCGATAGTGGCTGGTGGCTTCGTTTCCGGCGGCATTTACCCAAAAGATACCCGTATTGTAGGCCTCGTCAACCATTTCGGCAGAAAAACCGGTGCCATCCATGGGAGAAAAACCGTTGCTGCCGGTGGAGTTGCTGATAATATCAACCTCCTGGCCAATCAACCATTCCACTGCCTGGCCAAACGCCAGGTCGGAGCCGTCGTAAAAGGCAAGATATAATTCCGCGTCGGGGGCCATTTCATGCACTATTTCGGCGCAGGCGGTACCGTGAACATCTGAGTCAAATAACGTTTCGTCGCCAAACGCTTTCACGGTGACATTCTGGGGCAGTTCTGTGCCCAGCAAATCTTCATATCCCCCAAAACCCAAATCCAGCACGCCAACTTTAACGCCTTTACCGGTGATGCCTTTGCTGTGCCAGATATTGGCCAGGGTGACATTTACGCCCTGCCCCAAAATCGACTCCTCCTGTTTGGGGACTGCTTTGCGAGGCAGCTCCAGCCGCACCACATGCTCCAGGTTAGAAATCCGCTCAATAATTTCAGTGGGGTCTTCAGTTTCGGCTTTCTCTCTGATTAGCTTCATTGGGATGGCAATGCTGACCAGATTTCGGAAGTTCCCGGTGACAGTCACACCCTCGGCTTCCAACTCGGTTATCAGCGTGTTGCTGTCTTCTGTGTCCAACACCAGAGTCATTACAATTTCATCGTTGGGGGTCAGGATGCCCCGTTGTTCGGCCAGCGCCAGCGCGGTGGTCTCGCCGCCATTCTGGTAGGCCAAATAGAAATCTTTGTATACGGAGCCAAGTTCCGGGTTTTCGAGCAGGCCGGCCAATTCCGGATAGTCGGCCTGAATCTCGTCCGCAATTTCAGCCAGGGATGGCGGCGGCGTAACCTTTACGCCTGGAATATCTCCAAACGATGACTCATTGGCTCCGGTTGTTGTTTCGCCGTTAAAAATTGGCGCGGCATTGTTTTGAGACAATCCGTACAGCAAAACGCCGCCTCCTGCCAGTAACAAAACAATTGCGACGGCCACGCCGATAAAAAGATGTTGGCTTTTCATTGATAACCTGCCTTTTTTTGTGTAATGACGCCGGGTGTTGGCTACACTTTGTCCTTTTGTTTGATGAGCCACATGGCCAGGCTGCTCCACAGCAAGGTGTGCGCCCATAAAAAAATCCAGCGAGAGAGAAGGTTAAAGCCGTTGTTTGCATAATATATGTAGAAACTAACCTGAGTGGGGACATCTTCAACCACTTTCTGAATGCCCCGGCCAAGCTCTACTTCACGTTCAACGCGAATTTGCCCCAGGTTATTGAGGGCTTCTATGTTGGTGCTGCTGCCCAATGCTTCCAGCGACCAGCGGGTGATGGTTAGCCGGGAGAGGGGCTGGGTGAGGGGGGTCAGCTCGAATATGGCCCCGGAAAAGACGATTTGCCCAAAAAGCACAATTAATATCAGGTAGATGACCATGTTTCGAGATGAGGCCAAAGCCGAAATGAATAATCCCAGGGCAACCCCCGCCAGCGCCGTAAAAACCAGCGTGAAATAATATTCTGCCGGAGCTAACAGGATGGCTCCGGAACCGGGAAAGTCTATTTTTAAGGCCAGAACAAGCAGCAATAACAGGCACTGTAACCCCATAAACATTCCCAGCGTTACAAATTTTGAGGCAAAGTAGGGGAGTATTTTCAGGTTGACCATGCGTTCCCGGCGATAGATGGCCTGCTCGTTAATAATCTCATACGAGGCCGCAAACACGCCCAATAAATTGACCGATAGCGCCATCATAAAAAGCAGCGTCTGCGTTTGATTGACAATGGTGTACAAGCCGTCGCTGTCCAAAATAGAGGCAATTTCCCCGGCGGTGTTACCCACCAGAGACGCACCGTTACTGATGAGAAGCAGCAGTATCCCCAGAATTGGCATTACGGCCAACAGCACCCACAAACTTATTTTATCGTGCCGGATTAAATCAAGATAGCGCCGGGTTAGCACCCCAAATTGCTTAATATGTTCCTTTAACCCCACAGCGGAGCGTGCTGCGGTGGCCGAAATCTGCCGGGCAACCTCACCGCTTTGCCGGTTAGTGATATAGGTGCGATAGAGCGCTGACTGCTGAAAATGTTCTGCCCACAAGTTGCCGGCATCGATTTTAGCGGTGGCCCCATCGGGATGGGTTTTGCCGGCTGACTGGTACTCCTTCAATATTTCAGGGGGAACCCCTGCCGGGTTATTTGCGGGAAACGTTTGCGACAGGCGGGTGTAAATATCGGCAAAATTGGCAACATTAAAAAAGTTGGTTATCTGGTTGGGTGGCCCAAAGTAGGCCAGCCGGCCGCCCGTGGCCATAAAAGCAACCTGATCGCAATTGTTGAATATGTTGCTGGTGGCATGCGTAACCAATACAATAGTTCGCCCCTCGTCGGCAAGCTGGCGCAGGGTATCCATCATTAATTTTTCCAGGCCGGGGTCCAGGCCGGAGGTTGGCTCATCTAAAAAAAATATCCAGGGTTCGGCCAGTAGCTCTGCGGCAATGCTCACTCTTTTGCGCTGCCCTCCGCTTAAGTTGCGAATCACTGTTTCCTGGTGAGCGCTCATTCCCACTTTAGCCAGCGCATCTTTAATATGCGCTTCTGTTTCCTCGCTATTGGCGTCCGGCAGGCGAAGTTGTGCGGCGTACCTCAAGGCGCTGCCTACTTCAAGCCCGCGGTGAATAATATCATCTTGTGGAACATACCCCATCATGGTTCGGTACAGGTTGAAGTTGGCGTACAGATTGTCGCCGTTTACCAGCACGGTACCATCGGTAGCGGGGCTAATACTGCCGAGCGCTTTCAGGAGAGTGCTTTTACCGGTGCCGCTGCCACCGACTACCGCCACAAATTCACGGGGATTAATGACCAGGTCCAAATTGCGCAGGATGATTTTTGCTTTGTTTTTGCGCTTAATTCCAAACAACCGGCCATGATAAACGGTCTTTTCCAACTGAACAGCTTCAAGCCGAAAGTTTCGTTCTGCCGAGTACGGGGCAAAACTACCTGTATCCTGGTAGACCAGGTTGAACGGGCCAATTTGTACAATGTCACCCCGGGTAAGGGGGGTTTCTTTGCGCTGGCGCAGTTGGGTGCCATTTAAGAAAGTGCCGTTATGGCTGCTTAAATCCTGAATTGTGTACTGCTCCGTGTTGCGCCGGATGACTTTAGCGTGATACCACGACACGGCTGGATGGTCAAGGGTAAATGCAGCTTCCTGACTGCGGCCAATGTAGGCAATGGATTCAGAGAGGGTGAAGGGGCGGGATATATCAATATCGATGATGTCCGAAAAACCGGATGGAGCGAAATAAGTGAGGCTGGCCGAGTTTCCCAGTGAGTCGCTAAAGCGAATAATATCGTTTTTAGAGAGAAGATACGCTTCGTTTGGCTTGAGGCGTTTACCCTTGACGAAGGTGCCGTTTGTGCTGTTCAGGTCGGTAATGGTGTGCCCTTTGCGGGTCAGTTTAATTTTTGCGTGGCTGCCGGATACAATTGGCGAAAGCACCTGCACCATACTGCCTTTGCTTCTGCCGACAGTGATTGTTGTCTTTGAAAGGAATTCTTCGTGCGTTTCTTCGCCGGGAATATGGACGACTATCTTGGCCAAAGACCCACCGTGAACCGTAGCTGCCACGGAGCCAGACCCTGTGCTGACGGGAGAGCCGCAATTGGTGCAAAACGAAGCATCAACCCGCTTTAGTATTTTGCCGCAATGAGAACAATTTTTTTGAATATTTGTCATCCGGTAACCTGTAGAACAGCGAGGAGGATTTTATCCATTATAGCATCGGTAAAGGTAATAAATCAACCAAAACCGGGAATAGGCAGGGCACCGTGGATTTTATCACAGAATTGTGGCTCTCTGGTAGTTTGCAGGATCGTTCTGTAAAACGTATTATCTGCCGCCAATTACACTAATTTCACTGATTTTTTATTTTTTTCGTGTTAATTCGTGCAATTCGTGGCAAATTCTTTACTTTGATCCTGCGAAATCCTGTAGAGCCAGAATTGTTTTGTC
>CAYWSS010000458.1:0-5159 GCA_964460505.1 uncultured Caldilineaceae bacterium
ACAACGCCCACAAGGGGCTTAACTACCCGTCAAAATCAACTTGACTTAGTACTAAGGAATGGTGCGTAAATAACTTACCCAATTGGGGCCGGCAACATATTGCGTATTACGTACTCCGTAAAGAGCAAAATTATACGCAATACGCAATACGAGGAAATGGGCAAGTTAATTAATTCTCATTCCTAAAGGCGTGAGAGGCACTACCTGGGGGCAAAATGAGACAGGACCAACAACTAGCCTACCAAGACCTGCAAAAACAAATACAGGCGCTTACTGAAGATGTAGAACGGTGGAAAGCCGGCTATCAGGAACTTTCTGACAATGTTGCAACAGAGCAAAGAAAGGCAAGAGAGGCCTTTGCCACCCGGTTGCTGTACGAGCAACTTTTAATTGCATGTTCGCCGGTGTTACTGGCCAACACAGAAAAAGAAGAGGCCTTAACCGAAACCCTGTATGAATTTTTGGTTGCTACCGATGCCAACCGGGTATATCTCTGCAAGAATTTTACAGATTCACAAACCGGCCAACTTTATCTGCGTCAAACTCACGAGATGTGTGCCCTGCATGCGCCTTCTACCAGCGAACTGCCCCTGATGCAATATTTACCCTATGAAACCGGACTCGAACGCTGGCGGCAAGAATTATCGCACGGGAGAGCCGTTTTTGGAACCGCAGAAGAAATACCTCAGGGCGAGCGCTTTTACCTGACCGCCAGAGAAACGCTGTCCATCCTGATTTTACCCATTTGGGTCGAGGGGCATTGGTACGGTTTTATTGGCATTGATGACATAAACTATCGCCGGGCGTGGAAAAGAGAAGATGTTGAGCTTCTTCAAATGGGCGTTGACCTGATTGGCAGCTATATTGGGCGCGAACGGGCAGAACGGGCCTTGCAAGAGAGCGAGGCAAAATACAGAACCCTCATTGAGCAATCATCCGATGCCATATTTCTGATTTACGGCAACCGGTTTGAGCTGGTAAACCACCGGTTTGAAAAGCTATTTGGGATTTCGCAGGAGGATGCAAACGCATCGGATTTTACCTTTACAAATGTCATTACTTCCCGGAAGCAAGATGTAATCCCCGGCCTTTCTGCGCTGTCAGACAGTGAGCCGGAAAAAACACAGCGCCCCCCCTACGAATTTGTGGCCCGCGACAAAAACGGTAACAAAATATACATTGAACTCACAATGTCCTATCCTATTTACAAAAAGGGGCTGGCAACCCAGGGCATCATTCGCGATATTACCGAACGAAAGCGAATGGAAGAAGAAACCCGACAGGCATACATAAAAATTCAGCAATATGCCGATGAATTGGCAACAAAAATTCAGGAGGAACAACGGCAGCGGGAAATTGCCACAATCCTGGCCGAGGTCGTTTCTTCGGTGAGCTTAACTTTTACAACCAGCGAACTACTCGACCACATCCTGGTCAGGCTGCAACAGTTGGTTCCCTTTGATGAAGCGGCCGTTTATTTATCAAAAGGAAATTGTCTGGTCTTGGAAGCCGCCCACGGAGGCAAAGCAACGTTTACCAACGACCGAATGTCAATTGATGAAAATATTCTTTTCCAGGAAATGCAAGACACAAAGAGCTTTATCCTGGTAACAGATACCCATCAGGATACCCGCCAGCAGTTGATGTTTGGAACCGAAGAAACACGCGCGTGGATTGGCGCCCCGCTGCTGGTGGCGCAAGAGATTTTGGGCTATCTGGCCGTACACCGTCATCTACCCAACGCCTACAAAAACAGCGATGCCAAGCTGGTTCAAGCCTTTGCCCACCAGGTTACCCAAACCATTCACAATGCCAGGCTTTTTACGGAGCTAAAAGAAACCCAGGCGCAACTGGTTCAGCGCGAACGATTAGCGGCATTGGGGCAAATGTCAGTAACGGTGGCCCACGAGCTACGTAACCCCCTTATGTCTTTGCGGATGGGCATAGAATATTTAACGTTCGACCTTCCGGAGGACGCCTCTCAACAGAGAGCAGCATCGCTGGTTGAGGCCAACATAGACCGGATTGTACGAGTTGTTGAAAATATCCTGTTTGTGGCGCGTTCTCCCAAACGCACCCTAACCTCCGGCTCATTGCAGTCCCTAATAGAAAGCGAACTGTCTCACTGGGATTTGAAGATGTCTCAAAAACAGATTTCCGGCCGGCTTGATCTGGCTGATGATTTACCTCCCATCTACATAGACCATGACCAAATTGAAAGAGTGCTCTCCAATATAATTGGCAACAGCGTGGATGCACTGGATGAAGGGGGAGAACTATATTTGGGGTTGCACAACGACAACAAGAATGGAAAACAGATAATTACAATTTCTGATACGGGCGCCGGCATTTCTGAAGAGGACCAGGCGAAAATTTTTGAGCCGTTTTTTACCACAAAATCGCGCGGGACGGGTTTGGGGCTGGCCATTGTTAAGCAGATTGTTGAGGGCCACGACGGGGAAATTTCGGTGTGGAGCGAACCCGGCCACGGCACAAAATTTACCATAGCCCTGCCACAAACCGGATAACACAAATAAACTGGTTATTGGCAGAAAAAATCAGGACGGCAGGTGGGAGGTCTGTCGGCGCAACCGGTGTGAAGACGCATCCCCAAATAAGGAGACGGGTCTACTGTGTTACTGATATCCGTTTCGTTGAGAAAACGGCCGTTACCGTCATCCAGCACGATGCTGAAATGCAAATGCGTGTCAATTTGCCGCCACGCATCCCCATTGTAATCCCCCTGATAGCCTAACAGTGTTCCCTGTTTTACCGGTAATTCCACCGTACCGGGGGGGATTTGGTCAATGATGTAGCTGCTGCCCCCGCTATCCGCCAGATGCGTGTAGTACGTCCAGATTTGCCGCCCCGGACTCAGGGGGTCATCCGGGTGGCGAATAATCACGGCGCTGGTCCATTCCGGCCGGCGGGTCAAATAACCATCGTAGGCCGCATACACCGGCGTAACGCCATTTCCCTCCAGCCCAAAAATATCCAGCCCGGAATGATTTTGGGTACCCAAAATGCTGTCGCCAAACAAAACACCTACCCAGCCGTCTGTGGGCACGATAAACGGCGCTCCATCGCATTGAATCTGCCCGCTTACCACCGGCAACTCAACATTATCCGAGTTTGGTTTGTATTTTACGTAATCAACCGCCCCTGAATCCCGGATTTTTAACAGCGAACCGCCAAAAAGTAAAAACCCGAAAACAGAAACCGTAATCAGGGCAGCCAGAAACCACTTGATTCGTTCTATCACTGTACACTCACACAGTAATCATTTGACATAAGTGTACCTGTTTCCGAAGGTTCGTCAACCCCAATTTATAACAGTGGCAAAAACCACTGCCACAGCCAAAATGCGAGCATCCCGACCACAATAGTCAGCAATAAATTTTTGCTGAACCAGCCCACACCGGCTGCCACCAGCGCCCCTACCAGATACGCATTAGACAAACTAACATCAACCGGGCCGCCATCGGGAATTAGCACAGCCGGCACAATAATGGCCGTTAACACCGCCGGTGGCACATATTTTAACGCACCCATTAACCCCGCCGGAAATTCCGTACGCCCGGCCACGGCAAACATCGAGTATCGAATTCCAAATGTAACCAGCGCCATACCGGCAATCAAATAGATTTCATTCATAATAAACCCCAAATATAAACGATGAAGGGTGAAGGATGAATTTAAAGGATTTATTCATCCCTCATCCTTTGTACCATTACTCCCGCCACAATTCCGGCCAGGGTGGCCACCATCAACCCGGAACTGTGGGGCAGAGAATAGGCCAGCAAAGATACAACACCGGCCACCACCACCGTGGACACCATAGCCCGATTCTTGAGGTAGGGGATGACCATGCCAATAAAGGTAACCGGCATGGCAAAATCCAGGCCCCAGGCGGCAACATTGGGCAATATCTGGCCGATGGTTAACCCCAAAAAGGTACATACCTGCCAATTAATATACATAAACGCCATCGAGCCCAGGTAATACCAGTGCTTGTAAGGCGAACTCTCTGTGCGGGTGTAGTTATCGGCCAGATAGCGATTGATTACCACGGCAAAGGTTTCGTCGGTCAGGCCAAAGGCCAGGGGAATTTGCCAACGGTGGGGCAGTTTGCTGATGTACGGCGCCAGCGTAGCCGAGTAGAGCGCGTGCCGCAAATTGACCACAAACGTGGTCAGCACAATCAGCGGCCAGCCGATTCCGGCGGCAATCAGCCCCACCGCAATAAATTGAGCCGAGCCGGCAAACACAAAGGCCGACATAGCCATAGCGCCGGCAAACGAGAGTGCGCTACTCAGGGCCAGCGTACCAAAAATTATACCAAATGGAATTGCACCAACAATTAAGGGAAAACTGTCTCTGGCTCCGGCCAAAAACTCAGAGAAGGGCGAGACGCTTGAATTGACGGTTGGGGTAACTGTGCTTTGGGTCATAACCGGGCATCCTTTTTAGGAGGCCCCAGAATTTTAATTCTTCCAAATCTCTACACCAGCGTAATACGTGAGAATTCCTGACGTAAATCCGTCACGAAACACGCATCACGCATTACGAATTACGAATTTGGGAGCATTATTTTCTGGAACTGTCTTAATCTGATGCCATCCAGTTTAATTGACCGGTTAAGCCCTGTATTGTACAAAATTGCTGTTGCGTGAAAATTGCCCCGGTGTCACC
This sequence comes from uncultured Caldilineaceae bacterium, assembly GCA_964460505.1. Taxonomy (GTDB): domain Bacteria; phylum Chloroflexota; class Anaerolineae; order 4572-78; family J111; genus J095. The sequence goes on from CAYWSS010000458.1 coordinate 4,693, forward strand.
CCCACAATGCCTTTAAAACGGCGGGTAAAATGGCTTTGGTCAACAAAGCCGGTCTCCGCGGCCACTTGAGAAATGGGCCAACTCAGGGCCAGTAACAGTTTGGCTTGCTCAACCCGCACCTGGGTTTGATAGGCATGCGGGGGCAATCCCATCGCCTTGCGAAAAACCCGCAAAAAATGGAATTGGCTTAAATTGACTACCGCCGCCAACTCCTCCAGCGATACATTTTTTGCGTAATGGGTCTCAAGATATTCTCTGGCACGCCGAACGGCGTAATCAGCGCCGGGCGCAGTCGGCCACCGATAAAAGCCATCAGCGTGACGGGCAATCAGTTGAGCCAGCGTAAAAATAAAATGTGACTCCCGTTCCAAAGCTGACACTGACTTTTCCAGAATGTTGTGCAGGGTGCGGAGTAACCGTTCACCCCCCTGCCAGAATTATGTCATTCCCGCATGCTTTTAGCGGGA
>CAYWSS010000459.1:0-5153 GCA_964460505.1 uncultured Caldilineaceae bacterium
CCTCATAGAGGTGATACATGGGAGGCTTCTGGACTTCTCCGACAAGCTGCTAGCTGTTTTATAAAAAATTTAACTAACTATACTGAGATTAGTTTGAAACCGGAACTTTTAAGAAAGGTACTGTGTCATGCCCGAATGTAGTTATCGGGCATCCAGCGGGGCCTACAAGTGTGGATTCCCGCTAAAAGCGTGCGGGAATGACATCTCAAAGTTCCGTTCTCATTCTGTTTTCAGTATACGTGTTGCGTAAAACGGAAATTTACGCAATACGTGATACGTCATAACGGGCTTTACCATTTATTGAAGAAAAAAGGAAGAACAAACATATGAAAAAAGACACAATTGGTACCGTTGAACAACAGGTAAAAATCGCCGCCGGGCTTTTCTGGGCCGATTACGCCGTGCTGGGCGCACAGGTTCAGGAACTGGAAGCAGCCGGAGTCGACTGGCTGCACATTGAAGTACGCGATGGAAAATACATGGATTTTGGCATGCCCCGTGGCGGATTAGACATCATTGAAGCAGTGCGAAAAAGCACCAACCTGGAAATTGAAGCCCAACTGCAAATGGTCCGGCCCGGTTTTGATGTCTTCAAACAACTGGCCGATTTAGGGGTGGATATGATTACCCTGCCCCTGGAAACCATAGGCGAAATAACCATGCAAGCCGTCACCTACATCAAAGACGCACTCAATTTAAAAGTGGGGGTCTGGGCCTGGCAAGGCGCGCCAATTGTAAACTTTGAGCAGTACATTTTACCGTACATCGACATTATCGAGTATGAAAGCCGGGCCCGTTTTTGGGTAGAAGAATCGGGCAAAAGCCCCCATACCATGGACCCGATTATGATTAAAAACATCCGCCGCATGCACGAAATGATTGTGGAAGCGGACCTGGAAGGCCAACTGGAACTGATGGAAGACGGCGGGCTGAACGCCGGCAACGTCTCAGACTTTATTGCCGCCGGCATAACCGTGGGCGAATTTTCATCGCCGCTGCTAAAGGGGCCGGATGGCAAACATCAGCCCGGCACCGGCCAGATTGAGGCCGGGGTCAAAAAGCTGCGCGCCGTAATGGGTGAAGCGAGCAACCAATATCGGGATGAGAACGGGCTGAAAAAATAATGGCCCCTTCAGACGCCGGTACACCTCAAAAACTGTTGCGACACGTGGTGCTGTTCGCGTTTAAGGATACAGCCACGCCGCAGCAAATTGCAGAAATTGAGCAGGCATTTTGCGCCCTGCCGCGCAAAATCCCCAAAGTTTACAATTTTGAGTGGGGCGCGGATGTCAGTCCGGAAAATATCAGTCGCGGGTACACCCACTGTTTTCTGGTTACCTTCCTGAGCGAGGTCCATCGAGACACCTATTTGCCGCACCCGGCCCATCAGGAATTTGTAGCCAAAATTCAACCAATCCTGGAATCAGCGCTGGTGGTGGACTACTGGACGAATTAAACCGGGTGCAGGTTGCAAGAAAATAATATGCAGTACGCAATATAACGTTTTACCGAAGGGAAACAAAACGGATGAAAAAATTTAACGTTGGGATGATTGGTTACGGCGCCATTGGCCGGGTGCATGTAATGGCCTACAAAAATATCCCCCTGCACTACGGGCTGCCCGCCGACACGGTCAATGTGGTGGGAGTGGCCACCCGGCGCGCGGAAACCGCAGAAAAAGCCGCCGCCGAAATCGGCTGCCGGTACCACACCGGCACCTACCACAAACTCCTGGCCCGTGATGATATCGACCTGGTTGACATCTGCGTGCCCAACCACAAACACAAAGAAATTATCGTGGCGGCGGCAAACGCGGGCAAACACATCTACTGCGAAAAACCACTGTCGATGAACGTGGCCGAGGGCCGGCGCATTGTAGAAGCCGTGGCAGCCACCGGCGTAAAAACGCAGATGACCTTCAACTTTCGCTTTTTTCCGGCCATCACCCGCGCCCGCCAGCTGATTGACGGCGGGTTTTTGGGCAAAATTTTCTCGTTTACCGGACGCTATCACCGCTCCAGTTACATCAGTTACAAAAAACCTCTCTCGTGGCGGCTGAAAAAAGAGATTTCGGGCGGCGGCGCTCTGTTCGACCTGGGTTCCCACATCCTCGACACGCTCTATTTCCTGCTGGGTGATTTCGGTTCGGTGCATGCTACGCTTGATACGCTCATCAAAGAACGGCCGCTGGCTCCCGGCTCAACGAAAAAAGGGCCGGTGGATGTAGATGACATCGCCTTACTGCAAATGCGCATGGCGGATGGCACGCTGGGCCAGGTTGAAGCATCCCGTATGGGCACCGGGGCCACAAACGATATGCAATTTGAGATTTTTGGCGACAAAGGCGCTATTCGTTTTCGCTCCGATGACCCCGGTTGGCTGGAAGTGTACGATGTGCGCGACAACGGGCAGCCGTTGGGCGGCATGCGCGGCTTCCGCAAGCTGGAAACCGTGCAGCGCCACGAAGGGGCAAAATCGCCGGATTGGTCGATGACGCCCGGCTTTGTGCGCACCCACGCCGAATGTCAATATCAATTCCTGAAGGCCATCAGCGAGGGCACCGAACCCTCGCCCACCCTGGCCGACGGGCTGAAGGTGCAAGAGATAATGGAAGCTGCCGTTCGCTCATCAGACGAAGGGCGGTGGGTTTCTGTGGCAGAGGTGCGATAATTCAAAGCAGGGGTTAGGGGTCAGGATTTAGGATTTAGGAAAAACCCCTGGCCCCTAAATCCTATTTAAGAGAGGTAACACTGTGCAGCACAATTACGATGTGGTAATTATTGGAACCGGCGTTGGCGGTGGAACCCTGGCCTACGCGCTGCAAAACAGCGGCGCCAAAATTCTGCTCATTGAGCGTGGCGACTACCTGCCGCAGGAACCGGAAAACTGGATTCCGGAGGCGGTGTTTGACAAGAAGCGGTACAAACCCCACGAGATGTGGCGCAATGTGCGCGGCCACGGCAAGTTTCAGCCGGGCGTACACTATTTTGTGGGCGGCAACACCAAAGTCTACGGGGCGGCCCTGCCCCGTTTTCGGCGGGAGGATTTTGAGGCCATCGAGCACGAAGGCGGCACCTCTCCCGCCTGGCCCATCGCCTACGATGGATTGGGAGCCTACTGCGCCCGCGCCGCAGAAATTTACTGGGTGCATGGCGCCGTGGGCGAAGACCCCACCGAACCGCCCCGTTCCGGCGAGTTTCCCTTTCCTCCGGTGCCGCACGAGCCGTACATTGAGGATGTAATAAACTCACTACGCGAACAAGGCTTAAATCCGTTCCATTACCCGATGGGCCTCGACCTGAGAGAGGGCGGTAAATGTATTCGCTGCAAAACCTGCGATGGTTTTCCCTGCAAGGAGCTGGCCAAAGCCGATGCCGATGTCTGCTGCATCCGCCCGGCGCTAAAAAGCCCCATCGTAAAACTGTGGACCAACACCCTGGCCCGGCGGCTGCTGACCGACAAAACCGGCCGCAAAGTCACTGCCGTGGAAGTGGAGCGCAACGGCGAACGGTTGCAGGTGCATGCCGGCCGCTTTGTGGTCTCCTGCGGGGCCACCAATTCGGCGGCACTGTTGCTGCGCTCGGCCAACAACACCCACCCCAACGGGTTGGCCAATTCAAGCGGCATGGTGGGTCGAAATTATATGATGCACAACAACACGGCGCTGATGGCCGTCAAACCGTTCACAAAAAATGAAACCTCGTTTCAAAAAACGATGGCCGTGAACGACTTTTATCACAAGGGCGCCGACTGGCCCTGGCCGCTGGGCAACTTGCAGTTGCTGGGCAAATTACAGGCCGGGATGCTGACCGCCGCCCAGCCGGGCGTGCCCCGCTTTATTTTGCAGGCGATGGCCAACCGCAGCATCGACTGGTGGATTATGTCGGAAGACTTGCCCGACCCGGAGAATCGCATCACCCTTGATTCCGGCGGCAACATTCTGGTGCACTGGAAACCAAACAACCGGGCCACCCACAAAAAGCTGGTCGATGTGGCCCGCCAGATGATGCGCCGCGCCGGGTATCCCTTTGTATTTGTAGAGCCGATGGGCATTGAAACCAATTCTCACCAGTGCGGCACCCTGCGCTTTGGCATCGATCCCGCCACCTCCGTCCTCGACCCCTACTGCCGGACGCACGACATCGACAATCTGTCGGTTGTCGATTCATCATTTTTCCCGTCGTCGACCGCCATAAATCCGGCCCTGACCATCGCCGCCCAAACCTTGCGCGTGGCTGAAAAAATAGTTGAGTGAGTGGGGGAGTTGAGTGAGTTTGGTGAGTTACCACGTTTGCGTTTACAATAGACATTAGTGGAAATAAGGATACTCGTCGCCAAACAACTGCTTATCACGAATGACACGAGTAAACGACCACCACCAGAGGTGGTGGCTTTAGGCTATTGCACCTATTATTCGGGCAAAAAGAAGCAATTCACCCTTAAAACGCAATTTGCGACGGATGGAGGGCATCATATTGAGGGGATTAGTGTTGGCGTCCCCGGATCCAAAAGCGACATCAAACTGAATGATGAGTTGGGAACGGTTGAACGCTTGCCGGATGGGTGTGAAGCGCAGGCCGATAAGGGCTATCAGGGCTTGGATAAACGGGTCAGGGTCGTCACCGTGCAGAACCTCGAGAGCGGTGAGCAAGAAGAAGTGGCTCACCTGATAGTCAAAACCCCCATCAAGAAGCCCAAGGGGGGAGAATTGAACAAGGAGCAGAAAGCCTACAATCGGGCTATCGGTCAGGTGCGGGTGCGAGTTGAACACTGCATCGGTTGGGTCAAGAATTGGGCCATCATCGCCACTCGTTTTCGCTGTGCTCATTCCATCTACACCGAGGTGATGCAAGTGGTCTGTGGTTTGGTCACAACGCCCAAACTCAACGCCGGCAAACAGCCAAGAAGCAGGCAGCAGGCTAACAGATTCGGCTACGCTCACTGCAAGCCTGATATTCCAGACAAATGAGAAATGAAAACTCCGCCACCATATGGTGGCGGGTTGGCACATTTGCGGGCGGTGGGCGGCTGAATTGCCTTGGCATGGTGAGTAAAACCGGAGTTCAAATGTCAGTACTATCCTGGAACAAGCTACCAAAGAAAATTCCATTACTCATTGTGCTGGTGACATCGTTTGTCACCTTGAATGTTTT
>CAYWSS010000460.1:0-5146 GCA_964460505.1 uncultured Caldilineaceae bacterium
CAAAGTAACCGTTCACCCCCCTACCAGAATTATGTCATTCCCGCATGCTTTTAGCAGGAATCTGTGCGTGCAGTCTGTGGATTCCCGCTTAATACGTGCGGGAATGACAGGGGGGCTGAATGGTTACAAATCAAACGGTTTATGAATAAAATATCTATTTTCTTTGCGTCTCAGCAACATTGCGCCTTGGCGTTGAATCGTTTTTGTTTTTCGGCGGGGCAGCATAATTTTTGGAAACAATCATTGAAATTTAAATCATTCATATTGTTTATCCCCGTTCTTCTGGTAGCATGCCAATCGGTAACTGCGGCATCGGCGACCCCAACTGAACCGGTGCAACCGGCAGCAACCCCCATCGCAGATTCAACCCCGGAGCCAACCGCTGTGGCTCAAGAACCCACCGTTTCTCCCACCAGTACTCCTGAGGCAACCCCACCCCCAAACAAAGGCGGAACGGCCGTGGTGGGCGTGGTCGGCCAGCCCGAGACTCTCAACCCAATCACCGGGATTGACGCCACCCTGCGCGAAATTAGCCCGCTTCTGTTTGAAACGCTGCTTCATATCGATCCCGAAACGGCGCAACTTAAGCCCGGATTAGCCACAAGTTGGGAATACTCCAACAGCGGCGAACAGGTTACCTTCCACTTGCCGGCAAATTTGAAATGGAGCGACGGTTCTCCGCTGACTGCGACGGATATCGCCCAAAGTCTGGAAGCCACCCGGCATCCGGCCCTGCGCACCTTCAACGATATTTCCACCCCGGATGATAAAACGCTGGTTCTTACTTTTCCGGAACCCGACTGCGCTGCGGTTACTACGGTGGGGCAACTTCCCTTGCTGCCTGCCGAGCAAATTTTTGAACCTGTACCCACAGGCAGCGGGCCATTTGTGGTCAGTGAGTGGTCCGAGGACCGTCGCACGTTGACTCTGTCCGGTAATCCTCATTATTACCAACCCAACGCCCCTTTACTGGATGGGATGACGGTTCGTTTTATCGATGAAAATGAGGTGGACATTGTGTTGTCAGAAGGCGCGGGCCAGTTTGATCTGGTGGGGTTTGTGCCGCCGGCTGTTCCGGCACCTCCGGAATTTAGTCGCCACACCTATCCCGCCCCGCAAATAATTTATCTGGCTAATAATTATGCCCCCCGCAATCAGCCCCCGCTGTCGAAACAGGTGCGGCAAGCTCTGCTTTTGGCGCTGGACAGGGAGGCCATTCTGGCGGAAGCGCTCAACGGCGATGGTCAACTGTTGGCCGGGTCGTTGCTGCCGGGACATTGGGCCGCCAACACCACCCTCGCGCCGCCGGAGTACAATCCAGAGAAAGCGAAGGCGCTGTTGCAAAGCGCGGGTTTACGAGACCGCAATGGGGACGGCTGGCTTGACCAGAATGGTGAACGGCTGGAGGTGGCCATCCGGTTGAACGGTAAGAATCTGCTGCACCAGCGGTTGGGATGGTTGATTAGCAGCTACTACCGTGATGTGGGGCTGTTTGTCCGGGCAGAAAGCGTCCCGCCGGACAGCCTCATCGACGATCTGTTTACGCACGATTTTCAACTGGCGCTCTTTAACTGGCGCATTTTGCCCGATCCTGACCAGCGGGTGTACTGGCATTCCAAGGAAAATGAGGAAGGTCTCGGTCTCAATTTTGCCTCGTACAACAATCCAAAGCTGGATAAATTGCTGGAGCAGGGGGTGATTATTCCCGGCTGCCGGCCGGAAGAACGAAGCCCGATTTATGCCCGGGCGCAGGAAACATTGAGTCAGGATCGCCCGGTTGATTTTTTGCTGGCACCCAATCGGCATCTGTTGCTGCGAGATAATTTGGGTGGCGTGGATGCCGGCCCATTTGCCCCTTTCACCTGGAATGTGGCCATGTGGCATTTTAAATAATTGGAAACAAAAAACCCGAAGGATGTGACATCCTTCGGGTTAAAATGAATCTTGCCTGATTTCTAAATAAAGTAGCCCAAACCAAACATCAGGACAAACATTGCTGCGGCAATAAGGGTGATATTGCGCAGTTCGGTATAAACGTAATAATATTCTTCAGCAAAGTTTACCTTATGTTTGCGCTCAACCACCGGTTGGGGAGTGCTTTCTTTTGCCGCCGGGGTTTCAACCACAGCTGTGGTTGCCGCCGGGGTTACAGCGGCATCGCCATTGCTTTTTTGCAACCGCTTTTCAGTTTCATGTTTTCTAGCTCTGCGTGATCTTTTTGCCATTTATCCCTGCCAAATAAAAGCTCACCGGATGTACACGGTGAGGCTTTTTTATTAAATATTTGCGCTATTATATCATCGGATGGCTTATTCAGCCAATTCGCCAATCACAACCAAACGGTGGGTGTCAACCAGATAGGGATAACAGGTTTGCAGGGTAGCCACCGGCTTGGTGGTGGGCAGCATCACTTCTACATCCGTGGGGTTGATGATGCGCCGTTCTTTTACCACGTATCGAAACTTTTCCTGACCGGCGTAAATGAAATATTCATCGCCAGGCTCAAGGTCTTCCAGATAGCGGAATATCTCGCCGTAAATATCGTTGTGAGCCGCCAGATACATATTACCCCGTTCCCCGGGCTTGGCGCTGCCGGGCAAATGCCCCACCCCTTTTTTCAGGTCATTCCAGTTTACGCCATCTACAACAGGCGCATCCACATTCAGTTTTGGAATGACGATACGGGTTGGCGGCGTTGAGTCCTGTGGGGCTACCTCAATGGCTCCGGCAGCGGCGTTAGCGGCCGGTGATGCGGGCTGAACCCAGCGCTGCAAATGGAGCGGAACATCCGGTACAGCCCCTTCGGGCGAGGTGGGCGATGAGTGGCCTCCCGGCAGAATTGCTGCCAGCGCGATGGGCGGCGTAACGGTTGGCGTGGGCAAAATTTGTTGCTGCACGGTTATTTGCTGCGCCTGCGAAACCTCGTCGTTTAATTCTCGCAAATTGAAATAAGAAGCAACCAGCACGCCCACCAGTCCCAGCAATGCCGCCACTTCCAGCCCCAGCAACAGAAAATCCATCTTTGTTTTGGGGCGTTTCTTTTCTTTTTTGGCGGCATGCGCAGCGTCGGCGGGGGGCAAGGTGCCGGCATGTGAAACCGGGGGTGGTGTCGAATTGCCAATCAATGCCTCGCTGGTGGAGTAGCCATCTTTAGACAGGCGCTGATACCGTTCCATGCGGGACTGTCGTTTTTTAACCCGCAGCGCTTTTTCCAGCTCTTCAACACTGAGGTCTTCCAGTTTTCGTTTTCTGAACATTGGCAGTCCTCAAAAAATCACAGAACTAAATTTTACATAACAAAGAAACATAATAATTGTAGGGGTGAGGTATTATTTTGTCAAATAGGGAGAAAACAACTACATATAGGGGATGAGAAAACAAAAACAACTACCGATAGGGGAATCGCTGGGGTACAATTCTTTGAGCAAGGTTGCCGATTAGTGTCAATTCTTGCATTTTAAGCAACAGCGCCGAGATAAAATATGTCCCACCGCCCAAAACAATAAGAATTAACACTTGCATGGCTTTATTTAACAACCCCCCGGCCGGGAGCCAGTTTTGCACGGGGGGCAACGCCCCCCACAGCACAGCCCCCATCAGCAGCGCGGCAACTGCAGATTTAAGTATTGCCGCTGCCAGCCCGTAGCCCTTCAGCGAAGAAATTCGATTGACCAGCCACAGCATCACCAGGGCATGACCGGTAAGCTGCACGCTGTTGGCCAGCACCAGGTCGGTCATTTGCAGCGGGCGCAGCAAGGTTGGTATCAGGGCCGCTACCAGGTAAAATCCAACGCCCAGCAGCCCTACCAGCGCCGGAGTCAGCGTATTTTGACGGGCGTAATAGGCAAAGATCAGTGGCTGATCGATGGCGGCAAAGGTGAGGCCCAGCAAGTAAAATCTAAGTGCGAGTGCGGTTTGCTGAGTATCGGTTGCGGTAAATTGGCCGCGTTCAAACAGAAGGGTGACAATGGGTTGGGCTAACACAAACAGGGCAATTGTCGCGGGAATAATCAACACCAACACCATTCTCAGGCCGGTGGTCAGGGTTTTCATAAAGTCGTTCAGCCCTGCTCCGGTTTTACTAAAAGCGGCAGCCTGTCGGGACAGCGTGGGCAAAATGGCCAGGGAGATGGCCGCCGAGATCAACCCCAGCGGAAATTGAATGATGGTTGTGGCATACTGCATCCAGGCGATGCTCTGCTCTCCGGTGCGCGAGGCCAGGTTGCGGTCGAGCATAATAGCCACCTGGCTGATGATCAATCCAAAAACAACCGGCAGCCCAAGTTTGACAATACGCCGCAAAACCGGGTGCTGCAAATTGATAGAAAAGCGAAGCCGGGCGTCTCGCAGGCCGGGCAGTTGCAGCACCACCTGCAAAAACGCGCCCAGCAACACCCCAAACGCCAGCGCATTAATGCCCCAATCAAAAACCTGCGTTCCAATTAAGGCCACAGCGACAATTGTGGCGTTAAAAATGCTTGCGGTAAAAGCAGGCAGTGTGAAACGTTTGAGGGCGTGCAACAACCCGGTCACAATTCCAGACAGGCTTAAAAACAGGACTGCCGGGGTGGTTATTCGGATCAGGCGGGCGGTTTCAACCAGCAGGGCTTCATCAAAGCCGCTGGCCATTAAAAAGGCAACCTGCGGCGCAGCCAGTTCAATGAACAGTACAACCAGCGTTAAGGCAATTACTGCCAGACTCAACAGTACGCCGGCAATTTGCCACAATTGGGCGCGATCCTTTTCGGCTTGCTCGGAAAAAATGGGCACCAGCGCGCTGCTGACCATTCCGCCTACCAATAAATCGTAGAGCATTGTGGGAATAATTTGGGCTACCCGAAAGGCCGATACCAGGCCGGTTGCGCCAAACAGGCCGGCGATGACGGTTTCCCTGACCAACCCTAACAGGCGGCTGGCGACATTGCCAAACGCAATCAACGAAGCCGCCCGGGCCATGCCGGTATCTGTGGCCGGGCTAACGGTTGGGTTACTTGTGGGTTGGTGGGATTTCATAAAATTTCCTGTTTACAGGAATATTTGAAAGGAACTTGCAGATGTTGGAAGTTGATCACTACCTTTTGCAAGTTTTACATTTTGGCTCTCTGGTAGTTTGCAGGATCGCTCTATAAAAAACGTATTATCTGCC
>CAYWSS010000461.1:0-5142 GCA_964460505.1 uncultured Caldilineaceae bacterium
ATGTAAAAACGCTCTTGTCTGCCGTAAAATTGGTAATGCAAGAGCGGGCGGATGCGCGGCTGCTGCTCATTGGCGACGGCCCGCAGCGCAAAGAACTGGAAAAATACGCCCACGACATCGGTATTGCCGGACGGGTAGTCTTTACCGGCCGCATCCCGTTCGATGACGTGCCGGCCCATCTTAAAGCGGGCAACCTCTTCTGTTTTGCCTCAATCACCGAAACGCAGGGATTGGTCACCATGGAAGCCATGGCCGCCGGGCTGCCGGTTGTGGCCGTGGATGCCACCGGCACCGGCGATGCGGTTGACCACGGCCGGGAAGGGTTGCTGACAGAAAATGACAGCGATGCGCTGGGACAGGCCATCATTCAGGCACTGAGCAACGAAGATCTATTGAATCGGTTACGATTGGCTGCGGTGAAAAAGGCCGAAGCGTTTGATATGATGATTCAAGCCGAAAAGGTGGTTAAGGTCTACGCACAGGCCATTGAAGACAAAAAAGCAAGCCGTTTTATAAAAGTGGATAAAGAGCTGGTCAAAGCAAAATTGAAAGCCGCCCGAAATAACGAATAATCCCACCAGACAAAGGGTACATTTCGGAGAAATTTATGCAAAACTTCAAACACCATCTGCGCGGAGCTTTTATCTGCGCGGCAGGATACGGCACTGGATTTGTGCTTGGATCCCTCCTGAGCTATCTGCTTTTTATCAGCGGGTTGGCAGACTTGCTGCTGAATTATTTTACAACGGGCAGACTGGTTATTGGTTTATTGCTGGTTCTGGTGACAATCGGCATAGGCGGCGCTGTAACCGGGGCCATTGGCGGGGCAGCATTAAGCCTTGCCCACCAATCGCCGCGCAAAGTAAGCCATGCCTGGCGAAGCGCCCTCAGTTTTGCCGTCAGTAATTCTATAATCATCATTCCCATGGCAATGGCCGTCTCGTTGATTTCCTTTTACGACCTGTCCGAAATGTCGCCCATCGGCTTGATGATTCCGCTGTGGATGTTGGGCGGAATTCTTGGCGCCGCCGGCGGCCTGGTTTTGGGATTACTGACCGTTAGCCGGAGAGATACCTGGCGTGTTGCCCTGACAGGAACCATCTCCTTTGCTTGTGGCGGTTCAGCTCTGGGTTCCGGCTTATGGAGCTATCTGAACCAAATCATCGAAAAAGACAGTTCAGCCATCATGTCCCTGTTTGGAGGGCTGTTTATGTTTGGCGTTGTCGGCGGGGCCGGGCTGGGCTTTTTGTACAGTTGGCTGGCGCATCGCCGGGTTGAACCGGCACTGCCCTTTCGGTTTTCGGCGTGGCTCAAACAATTAAGCCGTGGGCGCAGAATAGCGGTTATCGCCGGGTTAGCCCTGCTGGTGTTGATTATCCGGGCGCTGTGGTTAATTTCGCCCTTTACGGCGGAACATGCCGTACTTTCCAGCACGCTGGAATCTCACACCATTGACACCCATTGGGCCGCGCCGGTATCACTCACCGGCAGCGCCATCGAATCGCCGGGCCTGTTTGTATCTGCTCAAGGCGCACCAACCATTGCCTGGGTTGAAGGCTCCGACATTTTTTACCTGACCGATTCCGCCGCGAAGCCGGTCAACGTATCAAACAGTGCAGCCCAATCAAGCGGCCCCCAAATTGTGGTCGATAGGCAGGGGCGGGTTCATCTGGTTTGGGTGGAAGCCGCTGGCGCATCCGCCGGCACAGAAATTTTTTACACCCAATGCGCCGCGACAGGCTGCCCCCAACCGGTGTCGCTGTCCTCCGTATCCGGCCTCAGTTGCCTGCCCCAGCCGTTACCCCAAAACAGTGAACCCGCGCTGGCCATTAATTCAGCAGACAATTTGATGGTTTCCTGGCGCAACGGCCAGGGCAAGCTGCTTTACGCAACCTGGGCGGCGGGTGCACCTCCGCCCAAAACGGCAAGCGGCTGCATCCCCGGCGAGGTGCCGGGCCAACAGCCCAGATTGGCCGCGGCCCCGGATGGCAGCTTCAGACTGATTTCCGGCGCGCCAACCGGCCAAATCTATCTAACCCGTTACGCCGGTAATGTCTGGGGTACACCGGAACAGGTCGGCCAGGGGTTCCACCCGGAAATTTCTGTCGATGCCGGGGGACAGCCCCATGCAGCTTGGTGCGGCGCCGATCAATCGGTCAGTTATTTATCCGCCGGCGGAAAGGTTGAACAGCTACCGCAGTCACGCTGCACCGGGCGGCCGGCAATGGCAATAAGGCCGGGCGGCAAGGTTCGGCTGGTGTGGTACGCTAACGCGCTAAAAAACGTGCGGGGTGTGATTCAGCCCAATACCCTGCTGGTTGAAAGTTTCCTCACCGGGCGAGGCTGGACCGCGCCGGCCATCGTAGCCCAAACCCAGGCGGCCACCCAACCGGCGCTGGCTGCCGACGACAGCGGCCAGTTGCATCTGGCCTGGGCCGGCAACACGGCTGCGCCATCAGCCTTAAATTATGCCACACATTCAGAGCTTGATTGCAGCCAGGCCGAGCTATCGACGCCGGGGCAGGCTATTTACGAGGCGGTTCGACAGGAGAAATTTCGTCCCGCTACCGATGTCATCCCTTACTGCAACAACCGGTTTGACCGGTTGATGTACGCTCCCAATCCCGTAGCTGCCTACAGCGAGGCCGAACCCACCCCCAACGGTACCTTTGACAAATTTGCCGAACTGGCCAAAACAGCCCAATATGAGATGGTGTTTGCCACCATGTGGTACGACGGCTTTAAAAAAGTCGATAGCCCCGGCCAGGTATTGGGGCGGGCCGTGGCCAACCTGTACCAACAGGTAAAAGAAAATCCGGCCAACTACCCCCGGGGAATGACCGTGCGTATTTTACTGGGCAATCCCCCCGCGTTTGCGTTGTTCCCCACATTTAACAATCAGGTCTGGTCGCTAATAAAAGATTTGCGCGACGCCGGCGTGCCCGAGCTGCGCAACGATGATATTGGCTGGAACGTGGAAGTAGCCAACTATGGCGGCGGCTGGCCGCACAGCCACACCAAATTGATGGTTGTTGACGGCAAAACGGTGCAATCGGTGGGGTACAATATGCAGTACACTCACCTGCCCGTTGATCACCCCTCGGGCAAAGGCAAAGGCCGGGTAGACCTGGGCTTGCAGATTACCGGCCCGGCAGCCCAAAGTTCGCTGCGCGCCTTTGATGAGTTATGGCAGGCATCGACCCACATCCACTGCCCCGGAATCAACTCCAGCCTGGAATTTTTGTGGGTCTTCTCCTGCGATGCAAGCCGGGCCGCGCCTTATCACGCGCCGGAGGTGCTCCGTTATTTTGTCCCGGAAGATACCGGCAGCCACGACAACGGCTTTGCAATTTTCAGAACCGAAAAATTCCACGAAGGGGACGAGGCTTACGGGCAGGCGCTGGCTTCGGCCACCAGCTCGCTGGATATTATTCACATCAACTTTTCTTTGGATATTATTTGCGCGCTCAACCTGCTGGTTGAAGCCTGTAATTACAACAACCGGGTTGAGTTTATGGATGGGCTGATGCAGGGCATTGAAAATGGGGCCAAAGCCAGAATTTTGGTTTCCGATGTGGCCTGGGTGGGCATTGAAAATAACGTGGCCATCAATGTGCTTGAACAAGAGCTGGCAGACCGGGGCTTGAGTGACCGGGTTGAAATTCGGTATTTTGAGCAGGATATGCACATAAAGTCAGCGCTGGTTGACAACGAAATTTTGATTGTGGGCAATCAGAATTTTCATTACAGCGCCTGGGGCGGCAAAGGCAGTTTGGCCGAATACAACCTCAGCACTGAATCCCCAAAAGCCATCGAAAATTACCGGCGCTTCTTTGAATATTATTGGAACAGAGCCAAAAAACAAGATTAGCAGGAGGGGAGAGGAAATGGAGACGAGACGATGAAGATAATTTTAAGACTCCGTCGAAATTACTAATTCGTAGAACCCACTTGTGATAATGATCGCCAGGAAAATAGAGCCACCAGAAACACGGCTACGCCCGCGGATCCAACGGCAATAGAGACGTTACTAAAAGTGGCAATACTTCCCAACAGAAAACCACCCAGCCAGGTGAACCCAAAAACAAGGGAATAAATACCCTGAAGCCGGCCTTGCATGCTGTTTTGGGTTAGCAACTGCACCATAGTTAACAGAGTAGACTCAAAGACCATTAGCCCCCCTGCAAAATGGCTTTTATTAACAGCGAGAGCAAATACCAGGAAGAAAAGGCAAACAGGATTAACATAACTGCCGTAATTGCAGCGCTAAATACCAACAGGTTGGTTTTATTTTTGTAGTCACCTAAACCGGCAACGGTAGTTGTGGTTATTAAGGCCCCCATTGCCCCGGCTGCGGTTAAAAAACCCAACCCGACAGCCCCAACCCCAACAAATCCCGAGCTATTACCGGCATCATTGAGATATGCGACCAACCGAATAATGACATGCTAAAACTCAACAAGATTAACTTCTGCAAAACGTCGTAATTCCAGATATAACGCACACCGCTACGGAGTGCGTATCCAAACGTCTCCGGTGAGATTTGAGGTTGAAAAGAGCCGCGGACAAAAACAAGCAAAAATGCCCCAAGAAAACCGCAAGCGGCGGCAAAAAAATAACCACTTTCAAGGCCAAACGCTTCAATCAGTTGCCCGGCCCCATAGCTGAAGCCACAATATTACCCAGATTAAAGCCCAGTAATTGCAAGGCCGAAGCATTAAGCAGCCGTTTTGGGCCAACCGTTTCATACATAATGGTATTAATTGCCGGCCAACGCACCGCCACAAAAGCGCCCTCTAACATACCGGCTACCAGAATATGCCACAATTCTATACGTCCAACCAGAATCAGGACACCAATACCCAAAGCTGTAAAACTGGTTCCCAGTTCTGCCAAAAACAGAATCCAACGCCGGTTAACCCGGTCAAGCAATACCCCGCAAATATACCCAATGCAATTTGCGTTATCCTCCGCACGGCAACTGCCAAACCCACCCAAAAAGGGGAACCGGTTAAAATTAATACCAGCCAGCCTCGGGCAATAAAAACGGTAATGAGCCGCATAGTGCCCAATACCGTGCTAAACCATAGTACAAATTCAGTGAACCCGTCAAAATCGCGCTGTGGCCGGTCTCTTGACCGC
>CAYWSS010000462.1:0-5137 GCA_964460505.1 uncultured Caldilineaceae bacterium
GCAAAAGGACGCTACTATAGCGGCTACAAAGGTGTGTGCCTAAGTAGTTACAAAGAATTGTCATTTACTCATCGTATTTGAGCAGCGAGTAAATATCGTAGTTTTGTAACTTGTCGCGCCCATTTAAGAATGTCAGTTCAATGACAAACGCAATACCGGCCACTTCTCCCCCAAGTCGCTCTACAAGTTTGCAGGTCGCCTCGGCGGTTCCGCCGGTGGCCAGCAGGTCGTCCACAACCAGAACTTTCTGCCCCTTTTGAAGGGCATCCACATGAATTTCCAGAGTGTTGGTGCCGTATTCCAACTGATAACTCTCTTCAATAGTTTCAGCCGGCAGCTTGCCCGGTTTTCTGATGGGTACAAACCCTACTCCCAGTTGATAAGCCGCAGGCATCCCAAAAATAAAACCTCGCGATTCCATCCCCACAACCACATCAATTCCGGTATCCTGGTAATAATCGGCAATCTGGTCAACACTGTGTCTAAGCGCGTCGGCATCTTTAAGCATCGTCGTTATATCGTAAAATAGAATGCCCTCTACCGGAAAATCAGGCACGCTGCGTATTGTGCTGGCTAAGTCCATTTAATTACTCCCATGGGCGGGGGGGCGCCCAGAATTTCAGACAAACAAGAGGGGCTACGGAGGGAACTACCCCCCTTGCCCCCCGGTCCTCCTGAAATCTCGGACACTCCCATTGGTGGCAAATGTTTAATAAAACCGGCAACATTCTAGCAGAACCCTTGGCAATGGGCAAGTGCCATAAATTGTTGCTCTTGTGGTATAATACGGATTGTCGTTAAACCGTCCGGCGATGCGTGTATCCGGATAACTTGTTGCAAAGGATTTGGTAATTAAACAGATATGGATTCACTATCTCACTTGTGGACTCGGTGGATGCAGTTATTTTTGGCGCTTTTTGTGGTGGCAGCTTTATTATTGACAGTGGCGTGCCAATCGCCTGCCTCAACCGATGCTCCGCCCCCAACCGATATTTCGGAACAAGCTACAACCAGCCCCACAGCCACATCTCGCCGGCCAACGCCAACGCCGGCCCCCACAAACACTCTGGAGGGTACGCCCATCACCCTCACTTTCTGGACCGTAGAGGAAATATCTTCTCTGGCCGAAGGAGAAGCCGGCGAATTCTTTGACAAAACCCTGAGTGCCTTTGACCACAACAATCCTGATGTAAGAGTAAATGTGTTATTGAAAAAACCCGGCGGCAAAGGCGGTGTGCTGGATTTTTTAAGAACCGCAAAAGATACTGCCCCATCCATTTTGCCGGATGTGGTCATTATGAACGCGGTCGATCTGGAACATGCCTACGCTGACAAACTCATTCAAACCCTTGGCGGCAAACTGGACAGAGCCATTGTCCAGGATCTGTTACCGGCAGCCCGCCGGGTAGGGACGGTGGATGACCAACTGGTCGGCGGCCCGTTAGGGTTGGAAATGGAACACACGGTTTACAACACCGGTATTTTTTCGGGCACGCCCATGGTTTGGACAGATGTGTTAAGCAATAATTCACGCTATCTTTTTCCGGCCAAAGGTGTAAACGGGTTGGTTAATGATGTTACCCTGTCGCAATATTTTTCGGCAGGTGGAGAATTGGTTGACGATGAAGGACAACGAGGCATTAATGAGCAGGTTCTGTTTTCGGTGTTAGAGTTTTATGAACGGGCCAGAGAAAGCGGTCGTATTGACGAAACCCTGCTGGAAGCATCCACCACAGAAGAACTGTGGCCCACATATCGAGCCGGAAACGCGGGGCTGGCCCAGATTAGCGTGAGCCAGTATCTTACAGACCGTGACTCATTGCACAGCACTGCGGTTTCTGCCTTGCCTGTGCGCGAAGAATCTAATACTCCCGTTGGTATCATGCACGCTTGGGTGCTGGTTATGATTACAGACAACGTTGAACGTCAGGATGCCGCCCTGCGTTTAATGGAAACATTTCTTTCAACCGAAAATAATGCCGCATGGAACGACATCAACAAATCCATTCCCGTTAGAGGCACATCGTACCAGCAACTTGCCGGTGAAGACCCCTACTGGCAGGATTTTCTGTTTGAACAACTCAAAAACGCCCGCCCGGAACCTCGATTTTCCGGCTATGACCGGATAGGGCGAATTCTGCAACAATCTGTAGAGCAAGTCATTAGAGGTGAAGCTACCGCAGCAGAAGCATCATCCACCGCCATTGACGTACTTCAGTAATCCGCTTCAGCGCTCCAATGAAAGGCCCACATCAATGAACAATATACCCTCCACTTACAATCTGCGGCAGGCCGCCCGGCAGATTATGCGAGCCGCGCTGAATGCCGTTGACCCGGCCCTTGCCGTAAAAAACTATTTTGAAGCCAACCCCGATATTGCCGCCCAAATCCGGTCCACGCCCGGACAAGTTTTTGTGGTGGGAGCCGGCAAGGCCGGTGCGCCTATGGCTCAGGCCGCGGCAGAAATTTTTGGGCCAAAAATCAGCGCCGGGCACGTGATTGTAAAGTACGGGCACAGCGGCAAAAAGCTCCCGCAGCACATAAAAATTAGTGAGGCAGCGCATCCGGTACCCGACGAGGCGGGGTTTCAGGCTACGCAGAAACTTGTCGCCCTGCTCAACCAAACCACAGCAGACGACGTTGTTCTCTGTTTAATTTCCGGGGGAGGGTCGGCCCTGCTTACGTGCCCGGCAGAGGATATATCTTTGGCAGACCTGCAAGCCATAACCGAAGGCTTGTTGGCCGCGGGCAGTACCATTAACCAGGTCAACACCGTGCGCAAGCATCTATCCGCCATCAAGGGCGGCCGATTGGCTGAACAGGCGGCGCCGGCAAAAGTATTTACGCTTATTCTTTCTGATGTGGTGGGCGACCCGTTGGAAGTGATTGCCTCGGGTCCTACAGTAGCAGACCCTTCCACCTTTTCCCAGACGTGGGCCATTGTGGAGCAATTTCAGCTTCAGGATAGCCTGCCGGAACCGGTGGTCAACCGGTTGCAGGCCGGATGCGATGGCCTCATTGCCGATACACCCAAACCCGCCAATCCAATCTTTAATCGGGTTGATAACGTAATTATTGGCAGTAATCGAATTGCGGCCCGGGCTGCCGTGGACGCAGCGCAGGCTGCCGGGTTTAATGCCCAATTGCTGTCAACGTTTATCGAAGGGGAAGCCCGTGAGGTTGGCCGGGTGGTGGCCGGTTTGGCCAAAGGGCTAATTCGAAATGAAGCTGCATTGCCGCGCCCTGCATGCCTGGTAACGGGCGGCGAAACCACCGTCACGCTCAAGGGTAACGGCCAGGGAGGGCGTAACCAGGAAATGGCCCTGTCGGCGGCAATTGCGCTGGCCGGGTGGCCGGATGCGCTGGTGGTTTGCCTGGGCACCGACGGCAATGATGGCCCAACCGATGCCGCCGGAGCTATGGCTGACGGGTCAACCGTGAGCCGGGCAGAGGCGGCCGGGCTTTCGGCCACCGATTTTCTAAATAGAAATGACGCCTACAACTTTTTTAAGGCTCTGGATGATCTGATCATCACCGGGCCAACCAACACCAACGTCAATGATTTAACGCTAATACTGGTAAAAAACAATGAGTAATTGTTCATTACTGATTTTTAATTGATGTACTATCCAATTCTACGGTCGGACGCTCAGCGTCAGCTTAAAGAAATAGGTACTGCCGATTTGGTGATTGGGTTGTTTAGCTACAAAAACGCACAAGTTGCTGCACCGGTGGCCAAAACAGCCCTGGCAGGGGCTCACCGGCACTATCCGCATTTGCGTACGGTGCTCATTGATGTTGATGCCGGGTGGAACGCAGAAACCCGTCGGGCGATAATGGCGCAGGCTTCTAAAAACGGACACAATCACGCTGTGGTTTGTGGCCGGTATCGCGGTGTCTTGGGGCAGGGGAGCGCCGTTGCCGCCCTGCTTGATGCGGCTTTGGCGCTAAATGCCGGCGCCATTCTGATGCTGGATAGCCGGACGGAATGTCTCACCCCAGATTGGATTGCGGCCCTGTCTCACCTGATTCTGGCAGAAAAGGCAGACCTGGTGATGCCAAGATACCGGCAGTGGGAAATGCCGGCCCGGATGCTCAGTGACCTCATCGTTTACCCTTTGTTTCGGGCGTTGTGGGGGCAGAGCATCAGACATCCGGCAGCCCCGGATTTTGCTGTGTCGCCGGAAATGGCAGCGGCTTTGCTGGATGAGGACGTTTGGGGCACCGAGGTCGGTAAATCTGGCCTGATGCCGTGGCTTACTACTTTTGCAACGCAGCAAAAGTGGCGGGTGGCTCAGTCTGCGGTGGGAGAAAAATTTGCGCCAATCAAATCGGCCACGCGTGACGGGCGCGCAGAACAGCACCGGTTTCGAGCAGAATTTCACGATGTAGTGAGTGTGCTGTTCAGCATGCTGTATCGCTATCAAAAAGGGTGGCAAAATATTGCGCAGGTTCAATCGGTGCCCACGCTTACCCAATTCGCCGCACCGGCCAAGCCTGCTGCCGGCTTGCACATTGACCCCGTTCAACTACTTGATGAACTGGCTTTAGGCTGGATGGAACATAGAAGGCTGTGGAAGCAATTTCTAACGGCCAAAAATATGGCCCGAATTGAAATGCTGGCGGCACTTCCACCCGATCAATTTTTCTTTCCGTCAGACTTTTGGGCCAAAATAATCTTTGATTTTGCCGTAGGGTTTAGTCACCTGGATGTAGACCCGGTGCAGGTAGTTGAGGCGCTGTTTCCATTGTATCAGGGTAGATTGGCCGCCTTCTGGCACGAGATTGCCGGATTGGCTGCGGTTGGGCGAGAGGGAACCGTGGCCGCCCAGGCGGTAGAATTTGAAGAAGCGCGACCTTATTTAAAAATGCGATGGCAGAAATGTAATCCCAGACGGTATCAAGCCGATCCAGGTGACAAACCTTCGTGGCTACGGTAGAATACTGTACGTTTTACGCTTGTTTTTTTACCGGCAGAAATCAGACAGCCCCATTGGGACGGCAACGAGGAATGAAAATTTGACCTGCCCCACCGACCGCCTACGGCGACTCCCTTCCCTGATGTCGGGGGAGGGTTGGGGAGCATACGCATCAAGCTAATAATTAGGGTAATGGGAAACAATCAGAGCAGATTTTA
>CAYWSS010000463.1:0-5129 GCA_964460505.1 uncultured Caldilineaceae bacterium
CGGAGTACGTAATACGCAATATGTTACCGGCCCCAATTGGGTAAGTTATTTACGCACCATTCCTATAGCTGTTCAGAAAAACATTTTGAATTTTGTAGGGGCGAACCCTTGTAGTCACCCCAAAGGGCAGGCACAAGGCGCTGCCCCTACCCAAAAACATTACCTGAACATCTATATCACAAAAACAATGAAATGGAACAGGTGCGCCGGCGGTAAAACATCCCTCATCTTCACCGTCATTTCCAAGGCTTCTTCATAATCAACCGTTTTGAATTTTTGAGCCATTTTTGGGCCTGTGTTCACTGACAATTAAAATTACACGCGCCTACTCAAATGGAATCCACTTTTGATCACTGCGGCTGCTTTCTACCACTTTTTCAATAAATTTTACGCCGCGCGCGCCGTCGTAAACGCTGGGGAAATCCAGTTCCAGTTCGGTGGGTTTGCGCCCGGTGAGCCTGGCCCGAATGGTATCGGTGATGTTCATAAAAATGTTGCCAAAGGCTTCAAAGAAGGCTTCGGGGTGTCCAAAGGGCAGGTGGGTGGCCCGGCTGGCCGCCTCGCCAAAATAGTCGTTGCCCCGTTTGTAAACCTGCATTGGCCCGGCAGGGTCTTTGAAATACAGCCAGTTGGGGTGCTCCTGCTGCCACTCAAGACCGGCTTTGGTTCCGTACACCCGAATACTGATGCCGTTCTCTTCACCCGCCGCAATTTGTGAGCACCACAGCACGCCCCGCGCCCCATTTTTAAAACGCAGCAGCACGTTGGCGTCGTCGTCCAGCCGGCGGCCCGGCACAAAGGTGGTGATGTCGGCGCACAGCGATTCAAGTTCCAGCCCGGTGATGTAGCTGACCAGGTTTTCGCAGTGCGAGCCAATATCACCCATAGCCCCGGCAATCCCGGAGCGTTTGGGGTCGGTGCGCCATTCGGCCTGCTTGGCCCCCTCGTCCTCTATTTTTTCCAGCAGCCAACCCTGCGGATACTCTATCACCACCCGCTGAATTTCGCCCAGTTTGCCGGAGCGCACCCAATCTCGGGCTTCTTTGGCCATAGGGTAGCCGGTGTAATTGTGGGTTACGCCAAACACCACGTTATGTTTTTTTACGGCCTCAACCAGTTTTTGGGCCTGCTCGCTGGTGTGAACCATCGGTTTGTCAAGCGCCACGTTAAAACCGGCTTCCACAAACGCCAGGGCCGGCTCAAAGTGCATGTGGTTGGGGGTCACAATATTCACAAAATCGATGCGCTCGCCGGGGGGCAGGGCGCGCTCCTTTTCCAGCATTTCCGGCCAGGTGCCGTAATTCCGGGCATCGGCAATGAGCAGTTCTTTGCCCGAGGCTTTGGCCTTTTCAGGCGTGCTGGAAAACGCCCCGGCAACCAGCTCGGTCAACCCGTCAGAGATGGCGGCCCGGCGATGCACCGCGCCGATGAACGAGTCTTTTCCGCCGCCAATCTGTCCAAATTTAATTTTACGATTCAAGGTTGTCATAAAATTTTCTCCTATTTGTCTGAAGCAAACGCCGCGTCAAACGCAACGCTGGATGGCTCAAAGTCGGTACGGAGGACAAAGGCCAGGGCGTCGGGCGCGCCCCAATCGCGATCCATGCCGCTGTCTTCCCACTCAACCGAGAGCGGTCCCTGGTAGCCAATGCGGTTGAGGGCGCGGAACATCGCCTCAAAATCCACGCTGCCGTGGCCGGGAGACACAAAATCCCAGCCGCGACGGCTATCGCCAAAGTTCAGATGCGAACCCAAAATACTGCGCCGCCCGTTGCCCACCAGCACCTTTGAATCTTTAACGTGAACGTGATAAATCCGGTCGGCAAACTCTTCAATAAAAGCCGCGGAGTCAAGAAACTGGTGCGTCAGGTGGCTGGGGTCAAAATTGATACCAAAGGCAGGCCGCCGGTCAATGGCGTTCAGGGTCATTTCGGTGGTTACAAAATCGTAGGCGATTTCAGTGGGGTGAACTTCCAGCCCGTATTTGACGCCGACTTCATCAAACACATCCAGAATGGGATTCCAGCGGTCGGCAAAATCGCGATAGCCGGCCTCAACGGCGGCAAAATCGTTGGGCGGAAAGGAGTAAATCATATGCCAGATTGACGAGCCGGTGAAGCCGTTGACAATATTTACGCCAAAGGCGGCGGCGGCGCGGGCGGTATTTTTGATCTCTTCGGCACAGCGCCGGCGCACGCCTTCGGGGTTGCCATCGCCCCACAGGCGGGATGGCAAAATGGCTTTGTGGCGTTCGTCAATCGGGTCGCAGGTGCATTGGCCCACCAGGTGGGTGCTGATGGCCCAGGTTTTCAGGTTGTACTTGTCCAGCAGGTCGCGTTTTTGGCGCAGGTAGCTGTCGCTTTCAAGGGCTTTGTCCACTTCAAAATGGTCACCCCAACAGGCTAATTCAAGCCCGTCGTAGCCCCATTCGCTGACTTTTTCAGCCAGCACTTCCAGAGACAGGTCGGCCCATTGGCCGGTGAACAGCGTTACAGGTCTTGACATTATAGTTCTCCTTCAATTTAATATTGATTTTTTGCGCCGCCCCAACGGGCGGCCTGGTTTATATTTTTGATGATCCACCATCAGCCGCGCAGCGTGTTCCACGGTGACTGATCGGCCACATCCACCAACTCATATCCAACTTTGCCCACGCAGGGCCCCAGCGAAACCATCAGCATGGCGGTGGTATCGCCGGTATTAAAGGAAGCGTGAACCACATTGGGGGCAATAAATATGGAATCGCCGGCTTCAAGGATTTGTTTTTCGGTTTCCAGCCACTGCTCAATTTTGCCGGACATCACGTAAATCACTTCTTCCTGATCCGGGTGCTTGTGAAAGTTGTGCCCAAAACCGGGTTCAAGCGCAACCTCGATGACGGTGAGATGTTCGGCGCCGGTGGCCGGGGGGCGGCTGATCCAGCCCAGTTGCCCCCAGTCGAGCGTTTCACGGTCAACATCTTTAGCTAACACAAATTTTCCGTTCATCACTTACCCCCTTAAACCCAATTCTTTAAATTTACGGGCCTGGCCTTCGATGGCCGGCTCTGTGGCCAAGCGCTCAATGCTGCTGGCGCCAAAGAAACCGGCAATACCACTGGTGTGATCAAAAATAAATTGCGCATCGTCCGGCTCGGCGATGGGGCCACCGTGGCACAACACCAGAATGTCCGGGTTGACTTCCACCGCCGCATCGCGCATGGCCTGCACCCGTTTGGCCGATTCTTCCAGCGTCAGCGCGGTGTGCGCGCCAATGGCCCCTTTGGTGGTCAACCCCATGTGGGGAACCAGCACATCGGCGCCGGCCTCGGCCATGTTGCGGGCATCTTCCGGGGTAAAAACATAGGGGCAGGTGAGCATATCAAGCTTGTGGGCCTGCCGGATCATTTCGACTTCCAGATCGTACCCCATCCCGGTTTCTTCCAGATTGACGCGCATCAGGCCATCAAACAGGCCCACCGTGGGAAAGTTCTGCACGCCATCAAAACCCATCGCCTTGAGTTCTTTCAGCAAAACGGGCATCAGGCGGAAGGGGTCGGTGCCGCAAACCCCGGCCAAAACCGGCGTGTTTTTGATCACCGGCAGGACCTCGTGGCCCATTTCTTTGACAATGGCGTTGGCATCGCCGTAGGGCAGCAGGCCGGCTAAACTGCCGCGCCCGGCCATGCGGTAGCGGCCGCTGTTGTAGATGATAATAATATCTACCCCGCCTTTTTCGGCAAACTTGGCCGAGATGCCGGTGCCCGCGCCCGCCCCAATGACGGGTGTGCCTTTGGTTACCTGGCCTCGTAAACGTGCAAGCGCCTCATTGCGCGGTATAAATGGCATAATGTACCTCCCTTAATTTTGATGATTGGTCTGATTTTTACGTGACGCAACGCGAGCCGGTGACGCATTGCAGATTACCCATTATTTTATTGTAACATTGCCAGCAGCCGGGCGGCCATCGCCTCGGCGTATTCGGGATCGTTGATGTGCATATCAAGCTCAACCAGCTCAACCGGCGGGCGGATATTTTGGCGCAGGGCGTTAAAAAGCGCCTCATCGGCTTCCGGCAGGTAGAAGGGCTGGCCTTCTTTATCAATGGCGCTCACCCCTTTAAGCGGGATGAACAGGGCGGTTGGCCCGGTAGTCTGGTTCAGTTTTTGGGCGATGATTTGCCCCAACTCGGCGCACTCTTCCGGGGTGGTGCGCATCAGGGTGACGTTGGGGTTGTGCTTGTAGAGCGTACGATTTTTGAACTGCGGCGGCACGGTGTCGATGGCCCAGAAGTTGACCATATCCAGCGCACCCACCGAAACTACCTGCGGCAACCCCGCCTGCGCAGCGGCGTCCAGCCGTTGC
Source organism: uncultured Caldilineaceae bacterium (assembly GCA_964460505.1). GTDB lineage: Bacteria > Chloroflexota > Anaerolineae > 4572-78 > J111 > J095. Next base: position 4,344 of record CAYWSS010000463.1, read on the forward strand.
GGGCCGGCGCTGAGCACCCCGCCCACCAACTGGTCGCACCATTCGGTGGTCGTAACGTCGGCCACGCCGGTGATAAAGCCATCGGTGATGAGGCCCTCCATGGCTTTACCGCCGCTGCCGGTGGCGTGAAAGACCAGCACTTCGTAGCCGGCGGTTTCCAGCCGTTCGCGCACGGCAGTGACGCAGGGGGTGGTTACGCCAAACATGGTGGCCGAAATCAGCGGTTTGTCGGCGGCGGCGGGCATGGCTTGCTCAACCATGCCGCACACGGCCCCGGCGGCGTTGGCCAAAATCCGCCGCGAGATACGATTTAACCCGGCAATGTCTACCACCGAATACATCATCGTTACATCTTTGATGCCTACGTAGGGCTGCACGTCGCCGGAGGCTACAGTAGAGACCATCACTTTGGGCAGCCCCACGGGAAGTTGCTGCATAGCCGGGGTGGCAATGGCGGTGCCGCCGGAACCACCCAGCGCCAGCACTCCGTCAACTTTGCCTTCTGCGTGGAGTTGGGCTGCCAGTTTGGCCGCACCGCCAGCCATCACTTCGATGGCTGCACCACGGTCGGCTTGCCGGCGCAGGTCAGCCAGCGATGCGCTGCCGGCTTGCGCCACGTCGGCGGCGCTCACATCGGGGGGAATGGTTGGCTCACCGGTTACGCCGGCGTTGAGCAAAATAACCTGATGACCGCGTTCAAGAATGAGGTCTCTGACATAGCCGTACTCCGCGCCTTTGGTATCCAGCGTGCCAATTAGCAGAATTGTTTTGGACATCATTGTCTCC
>CAYWSS010000464.1:0-5127 GCA_964460505.1 uncultured Caldilineaceae bacterium
CCGCTAAAAGCATGCGGGAATGACATAATTCTGGTAGGGGGGTGAACGGTTACTCGTAAAGAAGGGGCTAATACGCAATGCGCAATACGGATGTTATTTAGGAAAAAACTTTTCTGGACGTCTATAACTTGGGCCACAGCATCCCCCCCCCGGAAAATCGAGAAGATACAACTGCCTTTATAGTTTTTAAGAAAAGGATTTTGGATCCGTAGTGGCGTACCCTTGTGGTCGCCACGTAGGGCAGGCACAAGGCACTGCCACTACCCAAAAACATTATCTGAACATCTATATCAGTTCGCCCCCCTCCGGCCTGCTGTTACTCCGTGCGAAAATCCGGTTCATTTCGCTCTGTTTTTGGGAGCATAAAACGCCCTAATCCACCGGCCAAAATTGGTGGGACGTTTGCCTCATTGATTCATGTTGCCAAATTGTGATACCTTATCCGTAAGATTAGTTAACACTGTTATTGGGGAGAGTAGATAAATTTCCCGGTAGCGTTGTAAGGGAGATACGTAATGTTGGTAGTCAGCCTTGTAGCGATAGCGAAGTGAGGTTAGCCGGCCAAAGGTCCACTTCATTGCGTACCTGACTACGAACATATTGTGCAAGGAGATTGGCGATGACGGCACCTCACTACCCTGCGTTTGGTAAGTTAGTTAACCTGGCTGCTACGGTTGCACTAGGTTTGGCATCAGTCTGTGCCCTTTTGATGTTTTTTGCCGGAAAGCCCCCCTCACCGGCCCTGGCCGCCCCATTGTATACAGAAATATCCTCCGACATCACCGATGCGGTCTGGATTCCCTCGCAAAGCCCCTATACCGTCACGGCCGCGATAAATGTAACCGGCACATTAACCATTTCTCCCGGCGTGGAGGTGCGTTTTACCACGGCCGGAGCCTCGCTCAATTTCAACAACGGGGGCCAATTGATTGCCGTTGGCACCGCCTCTAACGCCATTACCTTCACTTCCGATTCCCCCGGTTCGACCTACTGGAACGGCCTGCGCCTCAATTCTGATGCGATGTCTGCTACCGTTCAATATGCAATTGTTGAATACGCCCAGGTTGGGTTGGATTTAAATGATGTTGATGCCAGCGTTATTGCCAGCAACACTATTCGTTATATAAATGGAGACGGGGCAATTATCGGTTCGCCCGACGTTAGTAATATCGAGGGCAATAGCATCTACAGTGTAACAACGGGTATCAAGGTTAATGAATCAGATTTAAACATTATTGACAACAACCAAATCTATAATACCGGCGGAGATTGCATTTCAATTGGAAAAAATACGGCAACCAACGGCGGTAACAAAAATACGGTAAGCAACAATAAAATTCACAATTGTGGCGAGCTGGGTATTTTGTTTGAAGGCGGCCCCAGTGGAAATAATCGCAACATTGTGTCCGGTAACCAAATCTGGAATACCGGCGCGGCAGCCTTTTATGCCCACAACCAGCAGCGGGTATGGTTTCAATCCAACCAGGTTTACAGTACTGCGCTAACCTCAACATCGATGGCCACCGGAGCCGTAATTCTGGATTCTGTGGCCAATTATTTTGGCAGCCAAACCCTTGTGCAGGATAATTATCTGCACGGTAACGGCGGCAGCGCCAGTTATCAGGGCGCACTAATTATTCAGAATGCGTCGGACCCGCTCGAAATTTCGGGCTCCCGTGTGGTGGATAATAATGCCGGCGGCCTTGTCTTTGCCGGAACGAACAATTTTGGCGGCGGCGAGACTATTCAAAATAATGCCATTTGTGTCAACGGCCAATATGCCATTGAAAACAGGGATGGCAACGTGGTGGCCGAAGGGAACTGGCTGGGAACAAACCTGCCTGTGGCCGGCGCGGAAATTACCGGCACGGTTGACATCACCCCCTTTATTCAACTGAGCGGGGGAGCCTCTCCCACATTTCTACCCGCCGACGGCGTCACCCCGGCGGTGATTACCGTGACTATGAATGACGGCGCTGCCCACACCGTGCCCAACCTGCCCGCCGGCGGGCGGAACCTGAATCTGTCGGCAGATTTGGGCACCCTGGCCGATTCCCTGCTCACCCTTGATGGCAGCGGCCTGACCCCCGGCACCAGCCTTACGTCCGGCACGCCCGGCACGGCAGTCCTTACGGTCACCGAGTGGTGCGGTTTTGCCATCACCGTTACGGTGCAGTTTACCGGCACCGATGTGGCTATTACCAAATCCAGCGCCGTGACGCAGGTTATCCCCGGCAAAAATATTACCTACACCTTGAGTTACACCAACAGCGGAGCCATTACCGCTACCAACGTGATTATTACCGACACCTTGCCGGTTGATGCCGTGTACGACAGCGCCTCGGTTTCGCCGGTGCAAACAACGACCGGCGTGGTGTGGAATGTGGGCGATGTGCCGTCCGGCACCACCAGCGTCATCACCCTGGTGGCTACGCTGCCGGCCACAGCCACGACCAACTGCGGGCAAACTATCACCAACAGCGCACTCATCGACACGGCCACGACAGAAACCAACCCCGGCAACAACGGCCCGGCCCAGGTGGGGGTTGGCGTAATCTGCGCCGATGTGACCCTCGACAAGACCGGGCCGGGAGGAATTATTCGCCCCGGCGAAATGGTAACGTACACCATCACCTATACCAACGAGGGGCAGGCACCTGCCCAAAATGTGGTCATCACCGACATCAACCCCGTCAGCGGCTCGGTGGATTCTGTGCTGCCCAGCCCCGGCACGGTCCTGCCCGGCGCCGGCGGCAGCCGCGATTACACGGTGACGGCGGATGTGTCAATCTGTACCGGCAGCTTTTTAACCAACACGGCCTTTATTGGCACCGCCACCCCGGAATCCGGTACCGGCAACAATTCCGCCACGTCGAGCCTGGGCACCTCGCCCCAAATACAATGTTTGCCCGATTTGCAGGTGAGTAAGAGTAACGGCCTTGCTCCGGGTGATTTTGTGTACGCCAACGAGCAAATTACCTACACTATCACCTTCAGTAATGTCGGCTGGGCCGACGCCACCGGGGTGGTACTGACCGAAACCCTGCCCACCTACACCCTGTTTGCCGGCCCAACCGGGGCCGGCGGCTGGTTCCAGGTGGGGTCAACCAATTTGTACACCTACCTGGTGGGTACCCTGCCCTACACCCCCGCCGGCACCAACGTTAGCTCCATCACCTTTGTGGTGCAGGTGACGCCCACGCTGCCCCTAACCGTAACCACCATCACCAACACGGTGTCAATTGGCAGCGACCAAACCGACGACAATCCCGGCGACGATGACGATGACGAGCCTACGCCGGTGCGCTCTATCCCCGATTTGGGGGTAACCAAAACATCGCTGACCGCCCAGATTTCGCCGGGCGGATTGGCCACGTATGCCGTCACCATTACCAACCAGAGCGATACCACCGCCACCAACGTTATCATCACCGACACCCTGCCCGCCAGCACCACCTACAACAGCGATAACCTGGGTGTGGGAGCGCCCACCCTTGCCGGCGGCCTGGCCGTGTGGAGTACCGGCCAATCGATTTTGGCGGGCAATTCCATCACCTTTAACCTGACGGTGCAGGCCAACAGCGGCGGCTCTACCATTTGCGACCCCGGCAACCCAAACACGCACCTCATTAACACCGTAGAAGCCTACGGCGACGGCCGGCGCGACCAGGATCCCGCCGATAATTCTGACACCACCGGCAGCGATACTACCTCGCCGTTGGTGGTGTGCCACGACCTGATCATCACCAAAACGTTGTCCAGCCTGGCCTCCAGCGCCGGAAAGGTCAGCACCTTCACCCTCAGCTACCGTAACATTGGCTCCTACACGGCCACCAACGTGGTCCTCACCGATGTGCTGGACAGCAACGTTATTTATGTGACCGATACGCTTGGCCTGACGCCGGTGACCCCCACCAACACCGTGGTCTGGTCCCTGCCCGCCGATTTGGGGCCGGGCCAGGGCGGAACCTTTGACATTGGCTTAACGCTGGATGTCAACGCAATTGTGTGCAGCGGCGGGGTGATTACCTACATCAACACCGCCCGGATTGAATCAGCCTTGCCGGATGCCGATCCCTCCAATAATCAGGACAGCGTTGATACCGGCAATACCGGCCTGATTCCGTGCGGCGTTGATTTGGTGGTGGTTAAAAATGATAACGTGGGGGCCGGCAATGCCATTACGCAGGTGGTGGCCGGCGGATACATCAGCTACACCATCAGCGTTAATAACATTGGCTCCGAGACGGCCACAAGTGTGGTGTTGACCGAAACATTGCCGCCCACTACCACCTTTGCCGGCGGCACTCCCTCCGGCTGGAGCGGCAGCGGCGGGGTGTACACCTACGCCGTCGGCTCGCTGACAAGCGGGCAGGGCCGGGTGTTTGAGGTTGTGGTTCAGGTTGACGGCAACCTGGATTGCGCCACCACCAATCTGGTTAACCGGGTGGATGCCGGCAGCGGCGAGGTGGACGCCGACCCCAGCGATAATTTCAGCATTGATAGCACGCCGGTGGTCTGTAACCCGCTGCAAATGAGCAAGAGCGACGGCGGAATCATCTGCGCCGTGCCCGGCCAACTGGTCGATTACACCATCACCGTCACCAATTCAGATTCCAGCGCCTCGGCCGCTTTGCTGCTGGCGGAATTTTTACCTGCAAATACCTCATTCCAGGGGCCGCTGCCCGTTTGGACAGATGTCGGGAGTGGACAGTACACCCACACGCTCGGCTCGCTGGCGGCGGGGCAGGTGATAAACACCGCCTTCTGGGTGCAGGTTGACCCCGGGTTGCCGGGGAGCGTTACCGCCATCACCAACCAGGTGACGTTAAGCCCCGGCGGCTTGAGCGCCGGCCTGGTGACGCCCATTAACCACACCGCGCCCGACCTGTATGTGGTGAAGAATGACAACATCGAACTGCTGGGCATTGCCTCCAATGAGGCCATTAACTACATTGAGCAAAAGGCCGGGCGGGTGCCGTGGCTGGATGCCCTGAAATCAGACGGCCTGCAGGCGCAGGCCACCTCTGCCGCGGCGGGCGATGTCGTTTCGGAGCCCATTTCTTATGGCAAGTTCAGCTGAGCATGCGGACATAAAGTGCACATGCCCCGCACCAATCAGCTGCC
>CAYWSS010000465.1:0-5121 GCA_964460505.1 uncultured Caldilineaceae bacterium
AGAATCAATGTCACGAGCGATGTCTATCTGAAAGTGGGTCGTGCTCAGCGAACCGGGTGGGCCGGCGGATTGATTTTTATTGGGCTTGTATTGTTACTGCGTTTTAAGCAAAGCAGATCGGTAATCAGGCACAACTGGCTGCTTGCCGGAACCGTTGTGGTTTTGCTTGTATCCTTAACCTGCACGGGCGAGGTGCTGTGGGGCGAACTTGAATTTAAGCTGTTTTTGGTGGCGATTCTGATCGTTGTCGGAATATTGAGTACGTGGACCAAAAGCAAATGGGGAAATCTTCCCCCGTTATTCTGGCTTTGCCTCAGCCTGGGGGCTGTTGCTGCCACATTTGCGCTGGACTCTAAATGGGTCGATTTGGGCGCCTATGCGGGCGCATGGGCCTGGCTGATTATCAGCGAAGTGGCCCGCCGTATGAATACATCTGCTGCCCACAGTTAGCTTTTTCAACTTGTGCAATTACCATATTTTGTAAATCGGCAATCTGAAATCGCAAATCGTAACTCTTACATCACTTCTCTGCTATCGTTAATCCACAATCTTTTATAAATTTCCTCTTGAGTTTGCAACACCAGCTGCCGTTCCCAAATATTCAGCAATTTGGCAACTCCAATTACGGCAATAATTAACGTTAAGGCCACAATTAGTTTATAAAAAATAATTTGCCGGATGTCGGAATAATTTTGAGAATTTTGATTTGAAGGTTTGGTGCGTTGCATGCCGTTAACACTCCTTGTTGGGTCAGGCAGTAGCCTGAACTAACGTAATCTCTGTAACCTCCGGAGCGCAGTTAACGCGAACCGGCTCCGTAACATTGCCCAGCCCCCGGTTGGTGTACAGCCACATATCTTTAACCCGGTATAATCCATGGTCATACTTTTGGCCAAGGTGAGGCAGAATGAAGGCGCCGAGGCCAGGCATTCTGATTTGTCCCCCGTGGCTGTGCCCCGATAGTTGTAAGGCAATGCGCTCATCCTGAGAATAGGTGTCTGCCGGGTCGGGTTCGTGGGCCAGCAAAACGGTGGGTGCTCCCTCCGGCCAACCGCTCATCGCGGCCTGCAAATCTACTGTGCCGTTCCAGGCATCATCCAGTCCGGCCAGATACAACGTCTCTCCGTTTACAGGCAGCGCCACGCCCTGATTGCGCAGTACCGGCAGGCTTGCCTCCGCCAATCCTGTTTTTACCACATCCACATCGGACCAATAATCATGATTGCCGATGATAGCAAAAACCCCGTATTTTGCGTTGAGGCCAGAAAACAAGGACGCCAGTTCAAAAATTGCCTCGGCGTCTCTGGTTACATAATCTCCGCCTAACAGAAGCAAATCGGGATTTAAACCGGTTGCCAGAGCGACAGCCTTCTGGTGCAACTCTAATTGAGTAAACGGGTACAGGTGGAAATCGCTCAACAGAACAATGGTGAAGCCCGCCAGGGCGGGGCTTAAATTTTTTACCGGAATTTTAATCCGTTCCACCACCGGCTGGTTAGATTCATTCTGAGTGTACAAAAACCCGGTACAAGCAGCTACGGATCCGCCCACCAGGACGGCCCCCATCCCCAAAAATTTTCGTCGGCTCAATTTTGTGGTCATAATATCAAGGGCAGTTGGAAGAATACTGTAGATTACCGGCTGCCAACTGTTAAATATGATAGCTGGATTGCCGGGATTGCGCAATAATTTTGCAGGCTCAAAGCAGTGGGAAAATACATTGGCGTTTACTGTAAGATATGGTAACATATGCCCGCCAAGGCAGAAAAAATCCTGGGGGCCGGTTGTAACTGCGGTTGCACGTGGCAAGGCAATAACCCTGAGTCCCCAAACTTTCCAACCCGGCAACCCAAAAATTTACTAAACCAAATAAAAAGGAGTTACTACCCGCTCGTAGTCAGCCTCGCAGCGATAGCGGAGTGGCGTTAGACGGCCGAAGGTCTGCTGTGCTGCGTGCCTGACTACGAACATTTTATACGAGGAGACAATGATGTCAGAACAAAACCTTCCCCGCGAGTACAAAAATATTCTGGTTAAACAAGAGAGTAAAGTTGGCATTGTGCAGATTAATCGCCCCAAGGCTATGAACGCGTTAAACAGCGTCACAATGGCCGAAATAATGGATGCGCTGGACACATTTAACGCAGACGACGGGGTGGGCTGTATGATAGTTACCGGCAACGAGCGGGCCTTTGCCGCCGGGGCCGACATCAAGCAGATGGCCAACGCCTCGGTTACCGAAATGATGGATACCCCCTTTATCGACTTGTGGGACCGGCTGAAGGCCGTCCACAAGCCCGTCATTGCGGCCGTCAGCGGCTGGTGTCTGGGCGGCGGCTGCGAACTGGCCATGGCCTGCGATATGATTGTGGCCTCAGAGTCGGCCCGGCTGGGCCAACCCGAAATTAATATTGGGGTGATGCCGGGGGCCGGCGGCACGCAGCGCCTGACCCGGGCCGTGGGCAAAGCAATAGCGATGGAAATGGTGCTCAACGGGCGATTTCTCACCGCCGAAGAAGCCCGGCATTTTGGGCTGGTCAATCGGGTGGTGCCCCCCGAACGGTATCTGGACGAAGCCATCCAGTTAGCCGGTGAGATTGCCGACCGCGCTCCCGTTGCCATTCGTCTGGCCAAAGAGGCCGTAAACAACGCCTTTGAAACCTCGCTCAACGAAGGGCTGTTTATGGAACGCCGTCTCTTTGCCATGCTGTTTGCCACCAAGGACCAAAAAGAGGGCATGGCCGCCTTTGTTGAAAAACGTTCCGCTCAGTGGCAGGGCAAGTAGGCAACCCCGATAAAGTCGAGAATAAGCGCCGCAAGGCAAATGTATTTATTCGTCCCCTCCCCCTGGCAGGGGGTAAATAAATACGGTGGAAATTTTCTGGGCGAAGATCCGGTTAGCTGGAAAAACCTCGCAATTTTACGCGGGATTTTTTGTTTTCCGCCGGCCGGGTAAAATAAGCCTGATAAAGAGCCTGCTGTAGTGCTTATTGTGTGATATACTTTTACCAGAGGCCAATAGTTTTTAAAACGATAGTTTGTGCTGTAAAAAAGGGTTGCATAAATCACAACCGTCGTGAGCTAATTTTACGTTTTATAAAGAATAACTGTTTTGCCGGCGTTGAAGCCGTTTGAAATATTCCTGAGCAAGGAGCCAATTCATGACCAGTGTCAACAAAACTGATTTGCATGTAAATAACAAACTGAACGCGCTGCGTTTGCACGTTGCCCGGTTGGAATCCGCCAATGCCACGCATCGTCAGGTTGAAAAGGCTCTGGCCCGCGAACGTAACCCGTTGCGCCCCCTGATTGATGCTATGCCGGCATACATCTATTTTAAAGATACCGAAGGCCGATTTATAAACGCGAATCTACTTGCCGCCCGTTGGATGGGCGCCAAAACTTTCACAGACCTTATTGCCAGAAATGATTTTGATTTTCACTCCCCAAAGGTGGCGATGCAGCATTACACAGAAGATCAAACCGTGTTAAATTCCGGCCAACCGTTGACCGGCAAAGAAGTTTTGGTGGCGGGAACCGAAGAAGACGAAGTGTGGCGTCGTTCAGGAAAATCACAGCTTCATTGCCGAATCGAAGGAGATTGATTTTTCTGTTGAACTACCCGAGAACTCTCCCCGCTTGTTGCTGGATGCCCATTTAATGCAGCGTGTGCTGGATAACCTTGTTTCCAACGCCCTTAAGTTTACGTTGCCAAAAGGGAGGGGCACCTTGCGTCTTGAATATCCTGTCGAAGGTTGGGCGCGAATTCAGGTTTTTGATGAAGGGCCAGGTGTGTGGCCGCCAGGGAAAGAGCGCGAATATTTGATAAATTTGAAGTGGCCTCTTTAAAACAGGAAGAAATTTCTCAAACAGGCTTGGGGTTAGCCTTTTGCAAACAAACCGTCGAAGCGCACGACGGGCGTATTACGGTGGCGCCAAACCAACCCGGAGGGTCTGTATTTACTGTAGAATTGGAATGTATTACGGTTACAAGTGAAAGGTAGAAATGTAAACTGCGCCCAGGGGCCGCACACAAACACTCGGTCCCGCTTCCTTGCGGGTTTCCCGGAGCGCGCCCTCCAGTACCGTTTCACCGGCTTTCAGGCCGCCGGTCGCCCCTGCCAGGCTCCGTTGCAATTGGGGTGGTTGAGCAAGAGAATGCGCTTGTCCTCATTAACAATAAACACAACCCCCGCCGCCGGCAAACGGGCAAATTGTCATTTTCCGTTGGCGGGGGTCACGGTTGGCCGGCTGCCTGATATCTATTGCTCCCCCATACGTTTCCTGTCCATCTTTTCCAGTTTGGCCGCAGCAACGGTTTCCAAATCCACGCCCAATTCATCCAGAGCGATAGTGCACATCATAATGCAATCAAAGAGTTCAGTGGCCAACTTGTCAGCGGTAGCATCCCGGTCGTTGTTGCGGGTGTAGCCCGCCTTTTTCAACCGAATTAACTGGTCGGTGGCCTCGCCCAACTCGGTCATGGCAAATAGTACAGCGTCAGTTACGCCGGGGTCTTTCCACTGGCCGGCAGCGCTCCAGCGCTGCCGGTACTGTTTAATGGTGGCTTGCAGGCTTTCCAAAAGTGTCTCCTTTTTATGGGCCAAAGGTAAGCGTTCAGTCCCCTCTCCCTAGCAGGGGGAGGGTTAGGGAGGGGGTAGAGTGTTGCAGACCAAGACCGGGTTAATTTCCGACTTTTCACCCTCCCCCAACCCCTCCCTCAAGGGAGGGGAGTGAATGATTACGGGCAAGGCCAAAGATGTGTAAAATTCCGTGCGCCAAGTATCGAACAAACAAGGTGTTTTGTCAACTGCGTAACGGCTTTGGAATTTGCCCGACTTTTCAATTGGCCTTATTCTACACAATCAGATACATAGCGCGGCAAGCCGCAAATGAACAATGAGTAATGAATAATGAATAGTGACATAATGAGTAATTCTCGCCGCAAAGCGTAACGCAAATGTTGCAAGGTAGTAACTACTTACCCCCCTCTAATTCCCCCCTCAGGAGGGGGGAGGACTTAACTTCCCCCCCCCCGATTCGGGGGGATTGAGGGGGGGTAAAAACGGCAAAAGGACGCTACTATAGCGGCTACAAAGGTGTGTGCCTAAGTAGTTACGC
>CAYWSS010000466.1:0-5100 GCA_964460505.1 uncultured Caldilineaceae bacterium
GGGGCCGGCCCGTTTATGCTCAAGGAATGGGTTAAGGGTGATAAAATTGTTCTGGAAGCATTTCCGGATTATTGGGAAGAAGGCCTGCCCAAGGTCGCTCGAGTCATCTACCGCCCCATTCCCGAATCTGCCACCCGCATTGCGGCGGCCCAAACCGGCGAAGTCGACATAGCCAACCGCTTTACATCTGAAGAAGCCGGCAAATTAATGGGGGATCCCAATGTAAATATTATCAGTTACCCCATCAGCCGTATTTATTACATTGCCTTCAATAACCTCAGTACCGGCATTGGCCAACCGACGGAAGACCCAAACGTTCGCCTGGCTATGAACTACGCCGTAGACCGGCAGGCTATTGTTGACGCTCTCTTTGAGGGACACGCTACCCTGGCCGACGGCTGGATTGGCCCGGGCGAGTTGGGGCATGACGATACTCTTGGGCCTTATCCTTACGACCCGGAGTTAGCTAAAGAGATGTTGGCCGAAGCGGGCTACCCGGATGGGTTCGAAATTGGTATGGCCTGTCCGGTGGGAGCCTATCCCAACTTTGAGCAGGTTTGTGAAGCCATTGGGGGCTACCTGGCAGATGTAGGTATTACAATGGAAGGCGGCGAAATTCAATTTATGGAATCAGGCCAATATTGGGATTTGGAAGCTGCCAAAGAATTGCCGCCGCTCTTTGGCGATGCCTGGTCTGTGATAGCCGCTGAAGCCTTTGTTCGTTTGCAAGGCGGGTTGCTGGAAGACTCCAGTTATGCGGCCTGGGCCGAGCCAACCATTGATGACTTGCTGGCTAAAATAAGCACAACTATTGATAATGAGGAACGAGCCGCCCTGTATACCGAATTACATCACTATATGTATGAGAATCCGCCCTTTATCTACCTTTACCTGCCAAAAACCTTTGAGGCGGTAAACGCCAGAGTGCAAAATTACAAACCCCGTGGCGCCGAGAACTACTATTTGAAGGAAGTGTTTATTGCTTCACCTAACTAAGTTTGGTGATAAACCGTTGATAGATATATAATCTGAGGGGCCGGTATCCTTAGCCAACAACTGGGGATACCGTACTCCTCACTTATTCCTTCTGATTATCTGTAAAGGTGGTGCCTATGCAGCGATACCTTTTATCTCGCGTTGTCCAATCGATATTACTTTTTTTGGGTGTTTTGGTTGTTGTTTTTTTTATGATTCGCTTCACCGGAGACCCGGCCTCACTGATGGTATCACGCAACGCGCCGGAGGAGATGCGTGAAGCCTTTCGGGAAACTATGGGCTTTAACCGTCCTTTAGCCGTGCAATTTTTTGACTATATGACCGGGGTGTTTCAGGGTGATCTTGGCGATTCACTTCACTTTAAACAGCCGGTTCTGGAGATTGTTTTGGAGCGTCTTCCGGCTACGTTTCAGTTGGCTACCGTAGCGCTGCTGGGGGCTATTATTATAGCCGTGCCGTTGGGTATTATTGGCGGCAGCAATCCGGGCAGCTTTTTTGATTCTCTGGCGCGGGCCTTTGGCCTGTTTGGGCAGGTTATCCCCAATTTTTGGTTAGCCCTTATTCTTATCATTGTTTTTTCGGTCGGGCTGGGCTGGTTTCCAACGTTTGGTCGAGACAGCGCCATCTCGGTGGTTTTGCCGGCTATTGCCTTAGGTGTTGGTAGTATGGGGCAATTGGTGCGGCTCACAAGATCGTCAGTACTGGAAATAAGAAGCGAAGATTATATCCGCACCGCCAAAAGCAAGGGAATATCTCAACTTAAAATTGGGTTACGCCACATTTCCAGAAATACATCGTTAGTTCTTATTAGTGTTATAGGCGTAAGTTATAGCTACTTGCTGGGCGGCTCCATTTATATTGAAACAATTTTTTCCTGGCCGGGGCTGGGCAATTTGTTGCAGCAAGCGGTCGATGGCCGGGATTTTCCGTTGGCTATGGGCATTACCCTGGTTTTTAGCGCTATGGTTATCATATTAAATCTGCTAACAGATGTTGCCTACGCTTTTGCAGACCCCAGAATCAGGTACGGGGGTTGATGGAAATTGTTACACAAATTAAAGTAAGGGAATTTTTATGGCCGAAGCAGTAACACAACCCAGCCCATTTGATGATTACGAAGAGCGCACTATTGGACAGCGCATTGCCTATGTTGGCCGCCTTCTGGGGCGAGACCGGGGTGGAATGATCGGTTTTACCTTATTTGTGGCAATAGTATTTACCGCCATTTTTGCTCCTGTTATCGCTCCGCACGATCCCCTGAAACAAAACCTGCGGGCCGCAAAACAACCTCCGGCCTGGCAAGAAGATGGCACCTGGGAATACCCCTTGGGCACCGATAATTTGGGCCGGGATATGTTAAGCCGAATTATTTACGGCACGCGCGTTTCGCTTACGGTAGGATTTTTTGGGGTGCTTATTGCCGGCGCCTTGGGCTTGGCAGGTGGGTTGGTGGCCGGTTACAGAGGGGGCGTGGTTGATAACATTCTTATGGCAATTATCAACCTGTTTTTAGCCATACCGTATCTTATATTTGTGGTGGTAATTGCCTCTGTTTTGGGGCGGAGTTTGATCATTGTTATCCTTATTTTTGGCATCACCGACTCCCCCCTCTTTGCCCGCGTTACGCGCGGCGAAGTGATGCGCATTCGACAATCGGGCTACGTTGAATCGGCCAGAAGCGCCGGGGCCGGCAGCTTTCGTATTCAATTTGATCACATTCTGCCCAACTTAATTGGCCCCCTCATTACCCTGGCCACCTTTGAAATGTCGTCTATGATCTTTTACGAGGCAGGGCTGGGTTTTTTAGGGTTAAGTGTGCCGCCCAGCGTGCCCAGCTGGGGCAACATGTTGGCCCAGGGTCGAAAATACCTGGACATATACCCCTGGATTGCCATTTGGCCCGGCGTAGCAATTGCCATTACGGCCTTAAGCTTTAACCTGTTGGGCGACTGGCTGCGTGACGTACTGGATCCACGTCTGCGCCGATCCAGAAAATAATCAAGAGGCAGGAGACCTGAATGTCCACAATTCTACAAGTAAAAAACCTCATTACCCGTTTCTATAGCGTTGATGGGGTGGTGCATGCCCTAAACGGTATTAACTTTGAGTTGGGCGAGGGAGAAACTCTGGCCGTTGTGGGCGAAAGCGGCAGCGGCAAATCTGTTACAATGATGTCGTTGCTGGGGCTTATTCCCCAACCGCCGGGCAAGATTGAGGGTGGCCAGGCAATTCTCTTTAATGGTGACGATACGCAAGACCTCTTGAAAATGTCAGAACGTCAAATCAGAAAGATTAGAGGGGGAAAAATAGGCTTTATCTTTCAAGACCCCATCAGTTCACTCAACCCAACAATGACCATCGGCAAACAAATTGCCGAGTCGATAACTGAACATTTGGGGGTCAGCCAATCTGAAGCGCAAAACCAAACCGTAGATTTGCTCAAACAGGTTGGCATTGCCGATGCCAAAAGGCGATTCAAAAGCTATCCCCACGAGTTTTCGGGCGGAATGCGCCAGCGGGTGATGATTGCCATTGCCGTAGCCTGTTGCCCCAAAATTGTAATTGCCGATGAACCTACCACCGCCCTGGATGTAACCGTACAGGCTCAAATCATCGAACTGGTGCAGCAGTTGCAGGTGCAAATGGGTATGGCTATTGTCTGGATTACCCACGATTTGGCGGTGGTGGCCGGTATGGCCGATAGAGTGCTGGTAATGTACGGCGGCACAGTGGTCGAGGATGCCCGGGTTGATGACCTGTTTGAAAACCCGCAACACCCATACACTATTGGCCTGTTAAAGGCAATTCCCAATGTTGATGAAACCCGCACAGAAGAAAGATTGGAAAGTATTGACGGCAATCCCCCGGATTTGCTGTATGAATTGACTCTTTGCCCCTTTGCTCCGCGCTGCGCATTTGCTTTTGAGCAATGCCGGCAACAACTTCCGCCGTTAATAACTGTTGGGTTACAACATAAAGCTGCCTGCTTCTACGATGTTAACAGCGGAAACCCAAGAAATGGACAGGCCGAACATGGTTGATGTATCTAACAATGACATTCTGGTTAAAGTTAAAAACCTAAAAAAATACTTTCCAATTAGAAGTGGCATCTTTTTCAGCCGTCAGGTTGGTACAGTTAAAGCCGTTGATGACGTATCTTTTCAAATAAAGCGCGGCGAAACTCTGGGGCTGGTTGGCGAAAGCGGTTGTGGAAAATCTACCACCGGACGGGCTGTATTGCAGTTGCACAAGCCAACCTCGGGCAAGGTTCTGTTTGAAGGAATCGATTTAACCCAACTGGGCGAGGATGAACTGCGTAAATTGCGCCCTAAAGCGCAAATGATTTTTCAGGATTCCATCGCCTCACTGAATCCGCGCCACCCGGTGGGAAAAATTATTGGCGAACCCCTGAATATTCATCATGTTGGCAATGACCGGGCCATTCATGACCGGGTCGTTGAACTCATGGAACTGGTAGGGCTAAATCCCAAATGGCGCAAACGCTTTCCGCATGAGTTTTCCGGCGGGCAGCGGCAGCGTATTAACATTGCCCGCGCCCTGGCTCTTAACCCGAATTTTATTGTATGTGACGAGCCAATCTCGGCCCTGGATGTTTCTATTCAGGCCCAGGTGGTAAACTTACTTAAAGATTTGCAAGACCAATTGGGCCTGACCTATCTCTTTATTGCCCATGATTTAAGCATGGTTCAGTACATCTCTAATCGCGTTGCCGTAATGTATTTGGGCAAGGTTATGGAATTGGCCGCTAAAAAAACACTTTTTGCAGAGCCGCTGCACCCTTACACCCAATCTCTCATTTCTGCCGTGCCCTTGCCCCACCCCAAATTAGAGCGAAAGCGAAAACGTATTCTTTTAGAAGGCGAGGTGCCCAGCCCCTCTAACGCGCCCAGGGGATGCGTGTTTCACACGCGCTGCCCTCTGACCGTAGATAGATGCGTTCAGGAAGTGCCGGAGTATCAAGAAGTAAAGCCCAATCATTTTGTGGCTTGCCATTTAGCCGATGGCCAGGGCGGCAGCCTTATCTCCCATACGCATCAAGCTGATAATTAGGGTAATGGGGAACAATCAGAGCAGATTTTACTC
>CAYWSS010000467.1:0-5099 GCA_964460505.1 uncultured Caldilineaceae bacterium
CGGGCATAACGAACCATCACCAAAAAGTTCCGTTCTCATTCTGTTTTCAGTATAGCCAGGCAGAATACTTTTCCGAAATCGTGATATTTTGTAACAGAGAACTTTGATATGAAATTAGGTAAATTTTCGTTGGGCGTGTTTATAGCAACAGTCTTGTTACTGTTAGGTTTAGGGGGCATTATCCTTGTAAACGTCATTCGAGCTGCGCAAGAGCAAACCTCGCCTGTTGTTGCCAAAGGAACTCATCAACCAAAGAAGGGTGTGGCTCTGGCTTATCCCAACTGCGAGGATCTTGGCACTTTAGATGCAGAGTGGTATATAAATTTTCAGACAATCCCATCTGATGGCTGTCCCAGCACTGATCAGCGTTTTGTCCCCATGGTATATGGAGTCAATAGCGCTTCTGGGGTGGCGTTGACCACAGTTATTAGTAATGCAAAAGCTTCTGGTTGGCTTTTGGGTTTTGGTGAACCAAACTTACCATGGAATGGAAACACCACTCCCCAGGAAGGAGCCAGGGCTTGGCGGGCGATTGAGCAAGCGGCCATACCGGCCGGAATAAAGCTGGTTGCGCCGGGGGTAAGCCAACACGAACCCGGTTTTTTTGATCCTCTGGGCCATACCTGGATATGGAAAATGGTTGCAGAGTATGAAAAGCTCTATGGAAAAAAACCTCATTTTGATGCAATGGGTTGGAACATTTACGAAAGAGACCCAAAGGCAACTATTGATTTTTTGAATGCTCGGCGTGAAGAGGCTGTGGAACGTGGATATACAGTTCCTTTTTGGGTTCTGGAGTATGCAGGTAGGTGTTGGGATACCGGCAAATACCCTACCGGTAATGAGGATATTATGACTGAAGTTACGCCCTGGTTTAAAAGTAAACTCTGGATTACCCGCTACGCATGGTTTGCAAACCGGATTACCGGAACCGAGACCTGGGGCCAAAATCATCAAAGCTGCTCATTGATTGATCCGGGTACGGATATGCTCACCTCATTAGGGCGTATTTATGCGAAATATTAACAAGTCAGATATATTGGATTGAACACCCTGTAGCCAACTCTTTAACGTAATGCGTGATTGGTCTTATGAATTCTGTTCTCCACTTTGTCTCTGTTTTTATCCCTGCTTACAATGCCGAACCTTTTGTACAACAGGCAATTGAGAGCGTTTTAGCTCAAACCTATTTGAATTATGAGCTAATTGTTATTAATGATGCTTCAACCGACGGTACACCTGGAGTGATAAATCAATATCAACACCATCCCAAGGTAAGGATTTATCACAACTCGACAAATATGGGCGTTGCTCGCAACTGGAACCGTGGGGTAGACTTATGTAACGGAGATTTCATCGTTAGATTAGATGCCGATGATTTCTACGCACCGAATTATCTAGCACAAGTGATGGCTTTTTTTCAGAAATTTCCGGATATTGCTTTGGTTTTTACTGGGGCTAATCTTCTTTGCAGCAACAATAGAGTGAGACAAGATTTACCGTACAAGGAATCGTGGGTTCGAAACCGAACAGAATTTCTGCCGGATCTATTACAACTATGTAGAATCTGGTCACCATGCGCGTGCGTTAAGCGGAGCTGTTACGAACGTCTTGGGGGAGTCATCGAAGACATGAATATCCACGAAGATTGGGAGATGTGGGTCAGAGTTGCTGCCACCAGGAAGATTGGCTATTTGGCTGAACCGCTTACTAATATTCGGATACTTAACGACAATGGTTGTACCAATACAGCCATCGTTAACGCCCGCAGCCCGATTGCCTGTAATGTCTGGTTGAATCGGCTGGCCGATGGAAGCTTGCCCTACCAATTAACCGATAACGAATTAACCCTCCTCAAGAAAGGTATGTACGAACTGGTCATGGCCTTTGCCGCGTTCGCTCTGGATGGCGGGCACAAAGAATCTGTCCGGCAGCACCTGGCCTTTGCCCGCAAATTGCTGCCCCCCGGCTCAAAAGAGAGTCCTATGGATGCCCGCCTTTATTTTCGCGCCGCCGAAGTCTATTTTATGGAAGGAGGGCAGCGTGAAAAAGGGTGGCGTTACCTGCTCAAATCTTTGCAATCTGGTTTCCCCCCGGTAGAATTTCATCGTTTTCTAAAACTCTGGGGCAGAGCGTTGCTGGGAAACACCATCTACAACTCTGCGCGAAGCCAGACTTCCCTGGCTCGCAACCATTTTTCCGCAAAGACTGACCCTTTATAGAGACTGTTTTATGCTCAATAAACCTGCCCCCCCTCCTTTACCAAAGATAACTGTTATTACGCCCTCGTTTAACCAAGGGCGTTTTTTAGAGCCGTGTATTCAGTCTGTAGTTGCTCAAAATTATCCCCACCTGGAATACATCATCATCGATGGCGGATCAACTGATAACAGCGTCGAGATTATTCAAAAATATCAACCTGATTTATTTTACTGGGTAAGCGAGCCGGACCAGGGACAGAGCGACGCCATAAACAAGGGAATCCGGCGCGCCACAGGAGACCTGCTGGCCTGGCTTAACGCCGATGATTTTTATTTGTCCAACGCCTTGTTTTACGTTGCCAAAGCGTACCAAACAAATCCTGACGCCCCTTTTTATTTTGGCAACGGTTTCCGGGCAAACGAACAAGGCCACAAAAAAAGAGGTTTTTTTCCGGATGGCAAAGTGCAGTTTAATCGGGAGGCGTTATGTTTGGGCTTAAACTATATCTTGCAGCCGGCAACCTTTATCAACCGCCAAAGCCTGAATTCCGTGGGCGGCGTATCTGCCGCGCTAAATTACGGAATGGATACCGATCTGTGGCTCCGGCTTTCTGCGCTGGGGGAGCCGCTTCCTGTTCAGTCTGAATTGGCCGCCTCGCGCGAATATGAGGCCACAAAATCTGCCTCAGGATCATTTGCCCGCATTGAGGAACTGCGCCACATTGCCGAATTTCACGCCGATTTGCCCATTACACCCGGTGTAGTCTGTTATTTTTTGGACACATTCTACCGGTTTGCTCAGGAGCAGGATGATATTTTTCCCGCCGGTTACCGGCGGGAAATTTTGCGCTTTTGGGGCAAAAGCAGTTTAATTATGGAACGATTTGGCGCGGCCCCCGACGGATTTCCATTATCTCCGGCGGAACAAAATTCGCGGTGGCACCGTTTCCGGCGCGCCGGCAAGGTATATCTGCGTAATTTTATGCAGGGCCATGCCTGGCTACAAAAACTATTAGAGTTTTAGAGTTAGGCGAGTTTGGTGAGTTCTTACCCAACAAATCTATGAGAATATCAGCAATCCCTATCATTTTATTTTTAACATTTATTGTTTCCGTTTCCGGCTGCTCGTTAAAACCATCGCCGGCCGTTAAAACCGACGCCTATCTTCATTCGCCCGGAGCGCAGGCCACTTCTACCCCGCAAGCCCGGGCAGTTGCCGTTTCTTCATCACCGGCGGCAGAAATTGAAAATTCAGGAGCAGGATCGCCGGCCATTACCAATAAGGGAAGCAAGAAAAAAGGTATTTTGCTGCCGGGCGCATACTCATTTTGTGAAGATATTGAAACCCTGAATATTGGCTGGTATTACCGGAATTCAGTCGATCCCGCGCCCGATTGCCCCTCGCCGGACCCGCGATTTGTACCCAGGCTTACCAATGGCCGGCTCGTTAGCGATGAATCGCTGGCGGCTGCGATTGAAAACGCAAAAGCATCCGGCTGGATTATTGGATTTGTAGAGCCAAATATTCCCTGGTGGGATGGAAGCGGCGAGCCTGTCACGCCGCTGGAAGGGGCTAAAAACTGGCGAAAAATTGAAGAGGCCGCCTTGCCGGCCGGCATCAAACTGGTATCGCCCAGCCCCAGCCGGCACGATCCCGGCTACTTTGATGAATATGGCTACACCTGGATCTGGGCAATGGTGGACGCCTACGAAAACAAGTTTGGTGCAAAACCTCATTTTGATGCAATGGGCTGGAATTATTACGACAACAACCCCCACAAGTTTCAGGAGTTTTTTAGCGCGCGGCGTCGGGAAGCGGTTGAGAAAGGGTACGATGTTCCCTTTTGGATCCTGGAATATGCCGGCGAATGCTGGAATACCGATAAATATCCCACCGGCAACGATGAAATTATGACGCGGATTACGCCGTCACTGGAAAGTACACCGTGGATTTCCCGTTATGTTTGGTTTACAAACAGGATCAGCCCCAACGACCCCTGGGCGGAAAACTCGCACAGTTGCACCTTGATAGACCCTGAAACCGGTGAACTCACTTCACTGGGAGAATTTTACGCTGAGCAGTGATAATCTGTTTTTGGAGATAACATTTATGCGCCTATCATTAAACTCTAATTTCAACAAAAGCAAAATCCAGATTGTATTTGCCGTTAGCCTGATTTTTTTGTTGGCAGGGTGTGTTGTAGCGCCGGTTCCGGCCCAGCCAACCCCCAAGCCCGAGCCGACAGCAGCCGCTACTTCTGAAGCCAAAGCAAGTGCGGCAACGCCTGCAACAAACAATAAAACTACAGCAACACCGGCAGAGGCAAGCTCCGGCACATCCCCCTCAGCCGGAACCGAGGCCGAAGCCACGGCAGCACCGGCAGGGGCAACCCCCACCACATTGACCTCACGCGGAACCGAGGCCGAAGCCCCGGCGCGGGTCGAGGAGATCCGCCACGCCAAGGAAGAGGGGGTCAGCTTCCACTTCCTGCGCAGCCCGCGAGAGATCCTGACCGACGAGAAGGGCAGCGTCCGCGCCATCGTCACCGACGTGATGAAGCTCGGCGAGCCGGACGATTCCGGGCGTCGCCGGACCGCGACGGTCGAGCGCGAGACGGCAACATCGAATTGCGGCGCAAGGCAATTGATACGGTCGGCAAAGCCGTCGGCACCGCAGGCAAGGCTGCCGAGACCGTCGGCAAAGGCTTTGAGACGGTCGGCAAAGTTGGCGCAGAGGCGATTAAAAGCCCGGCAGCCAAGGCCGCGGTAGTGCCATAGTCGCTGCGTTTTTCATCCCATTAACCGCAAAAAACGACCTCGAGGAGGGGCATGGCAAGGCTACTCCAAGCGTTTGTGCCCGGATTCCCGCCGAAGCAAGTCCATAAACAATTGTATCTT
>CAYWSS010000468.1:0-5086 GCA_964460505.1 uncultured Caldilineaceae bacterium
TTCGTTAGATGCCTTTTTTGGTTTTTGTCAAACCGAGGGGGGCTACGGTACTGAATTCTCTGTACAGGTTCAGTAAAACCGGCAATTGCGCCAACCCCGTCAACAAATAGCCAACGAACATCTGCACTGACCGGCAAGGGGTGCGGCGCAAGTGTTCGTTTAACATTTGTTGGCGGAAGCGGGTTCGCTAGATATTTACGTTTCTCTTGTGAATTCCCGGCAAGGTGAAGGTGAAGATGCACCCTTCGCCGGGGATGCCGTCGCTGGTTACGCCCACTTGCCCCCCCAGCTTGGCTACAATACGCTGTACAATTGAAAGCCCCAGGCCGTACCCTTTTGGATTGGTTTGATCCAGTTGGGTAAATTCAGTAAAAAGCCTGTTTTGTTGTTTCTGAGAAATGCCGGGGCCGTTGTCTCTAACCCAAAATCGCACCATCCCGTCAGATTGGGCGGTGGCGCCAACGTGCACCCGGGGTGGATTACCGCCATGCCTAATGGCGTTGCTAATGTAATTTGCCCACACTTCCTCTATCCAGGGGGTGTGACCCAGGGCTACCGGCCAATATTCCGAAACTATGATCTTGGCGTTATGTTCTTCAACCATATATGCCAGACGTTGCTGAACTTCGGCCACAATCCTGATCATATTGAGTGGTTTCAAATTGACGGTTTCTTTACGCACGCCGGTCAGCAGTTGTAACTCTTCGATGATATTGTTTAATTTTTGCCCGTTGCGGGCAATAGCATTCAGGTAACCCTGTAATTCTTCCGGCAAGCGAGCTTGCTCTTTTAACAGCGCGGTGTAGCCGATAATCAACCCCAGCGGGTCTTTGAGATTGTGTCCAACCGTGTGCCCAAAGGCATCCAACTCTTCGATGAGTTTTTGTTGGGCTTCTAACGCTT
The DNA here is from genome assembly GCA_964460505.1 of uncultured Caldilineaceae bacterium. Lineage (GTDB taxonomy): Bacteria > Chloroflexota > Anaerolineae > 4572-78 > J111 > J095. The sequence goes on from CAYWSS010000468.1 coordinate 904, forward strand.
GTTTTCGGTCAAGCTCTAGTTGCTGGTTATAAATGGCTACGGCAATTTGCCCGCACAAGCCCATCATCAAGAGTTGATCCTCTAAACTTAACCCGCCAACGGTGTCATGCTGTACATCTAATACGCCAAGGACTTGATTTCCCAACTTGATCGGTACAGCCAATTCTGATTTTGTTTCTGCCAGCAGCAGGTTGGGCAGCCATCTTTTATCCTGAGAAACATCCGGAACAAGAACCGCCGCTCTGTTTCTGACAGCTTTTGCCACAAGACTTCTGGTGGCCTTTACCGGGATTTTATGGCCCACCTGCTTCATCATTCGTCCGGCGTCTCCACTGCCTTCTCTCATCACCAGAAAATCATTTTCCAGCGTGTAGACGTGGGTGTGGTAGTAGCCAAACCGCTCCTGTACCAAATTTACGACCAGCCGAAACAATGCGTCCAGTTCGGTAGCAATTGCAATTTCTTGAGCCACCTGGGTGCTGGTTTGTACCTGCCGGGTGCGCCACTCCAGTGAAATCTGGGTACGCAGTTTCAACTGCTCCAATTCGGACACTTTTTCCTGAAGTATGGCATTTGTTTGCGTCAGTTGGGCCGTTCGTTCGGCAATTCGCTCTTCTAATTCATCGTGGGCCTGTTGCAATTGTTTTTCAGAGCGTTTTCGCTCAATGGCATATCGAATAGAGCGTTCCAGAAGGGTTGGGGTAAGTTGCTCTTTAGACAGGTAATCTACGGCCCCGGCCTTCATCGCCTGTAGATCCAAATTTCGGTCACCATGTCCGGTTAGCAAGATAAGTGGAACGGGACATCCGTGTTTCACCGCTTCCTTAATCAGATCGATTCCGGAAAATTTTCCGCCAAGCCGGTAATCAATCAGGTACGCATCGTGGTCGTTGCGGGCTGTAGCATTAAGGCCGTTCTGGTAGGTTTTTTCCCAATCAAGCTTAAATTTCAGACCCTCTATTTGGTCCAGTAAGTGACGAAGGAGAACAAAATGAGCCTCGTCATTGTCGACTAACAGAATGTTTATCGGCTTATCAGTCCAAATCACGTGTTAGTCCCTTTTTGAGCAAAGGTAATTTTTCACTGAATTTTTTTCTAAAAAACATTAAAATCCCATTTCAGTATATCATGTTGAAATTGGGTTGTCATATTAAATAAAAGTATCTACTTAGCAGCTAATCCATAATTCTTCATACTTCAGGATTATTCCAACACCAAGAAACTGGAACGGGGGAACACCCCCCACGCCCCCCGGCCGAAGGTGGCCCAAACTTTGGGGCGCACCTTTATTGTGGGGAAGAAGGATTTGAAACCAAAATTTGTTGTAAAACCGACAGTGATGCGTAAGAGCCGGTTTTATTACGCATCACGCTGGTTGGGATGATTGTTTTTTTGGAACTGCCTAACAAGTTCAGTTGTTAACGGGGGTAACCAGCCGCCATTCCCCGGCGTTCCATGTTACGGAGTCGTAAATGTGTGGAACCACTCCCTCAACATCGATGCTGACGGCAAAAATATCGGGCAGTGTTACCAGTGGTATTTGGGGGTGGTCCTGGTACAATTTCAGGGCTAACTCGCACAGTAGTGCCCGCCGCCGGTTGTTGGGAACAGGCGTGTGCAGGGCATCAAACAAATCGGCCAATTCCGGGTTGCGGTAACGGCTAACGTTGAGGCCGGCAATGGGATTGTCTCGGGTGGGGATGCTGCGCGGGTCGAACATGTCTGTCATGTAAATGGTGGGGTCAACACCGTAGTAGCCGTTATCCCATAAATTCATATCAAAATTTCCACGCAATTCAATACCCTCGTTTTCCCAGGTATCCCACAACTGGCCGCCCTCTACTACTTTACGCTCCAGTTTTATGCCTACGTCAGCCATCATTTCTTCTATTAATTGATGAGCCTTTTCAAGTGGGTTTCCGTATTCCACGTAGATGTAGCTTTTCAGCACCAGGGGTGTGCCGTCCCCGGCAGTTTTGCAATTTTGACACTGCCTAACCGGCGCAACATCCGAGTCCGGGTCGGGATTGACCACCACCCACCCCGCATCATCAAGCAGGGCCTGAGCCAGGCCGGGGTTGTAGTCGTGAAACGGAGGAATATCGCAGCCCAGTTGGTACAATTCTGTTTCTACCGGCCGGCCTCTGTTGTTAAACGCCTCTGCGTTCAGGTAGGGCGTATCAATGGCGTGATAAATAGCCTGCCGCACTTGCGGATTTGATAGAATGGGGTGCGGTATATTTGGGTCGGCTGTACCGGGTTCGCTCAAGTTTAGAACCAGCCGCAACACGTAACGGGCCGGGTCGGTGCGGATAATGTTTACGGTACCGCTGTCTTCCATTTTTATGGCGGCGGCGTCGGTGGGCCACAAATCCAGGTGGGTGTTACCCCGAATTATGCTGCGCTCCCGAACATCAGGGTCGGTCTCAATTTCAAGAATCAACTGCGAGGCAAACGGTCGCTCCGGCACAAAATAGTTTGGGTTTGGCGTAAAAACCAGCCGAACCCCCGGAATCCATTGAGCCAGTACATATGGCCCGGTGCTGATTGGTTCAAAATTGCAATCCCAAAAAAGCATCCTGTCCGTATTGCCGCAGTGATGCGCCGGAAAAACGCCGGTGCCATTGCCGCCAAATTGAAGCAGGTAGTTTGGATAAAATTCCCGGTACTGAACCACGGCGGTGTACGGGTTGGGCGTTTTAATATTTTCTATCAAATCAAAGCCCGGCGCCCAAATGCCGCTGTCTCGCAGGGCCTGCCACGTAAAGCGAACATCTGCCGAGGTGAACGGTTCGCCATCGCTCCACAAAATGTCGGGCCGTAGTTGCCAGGTGACGCTTTTGCCGTCCGGGCTAAGCCCGCCATTGTTAAGTGTGGGTAAATCCGCCGCCAGTTCCGGATAGAAATTGCCGTCGGGGCCAATCTCTGCCAGGGCGCCGTACACCAGCTCGCCAATTAATGCTTCGTAGCCGGTATCGTTGAGATAGGCATTAAAGCTGGGCGGATCGATGGAGATGGGCACGACAATAGCGTCATCCTCCAAATCTACCGATAGCGCCAGGGGCGGCAGGGTAGCCGTAGGTGTGGGCTTGGGTTGAGCAGCCGGCCGGCTCTCTATCAATTTGCAGCCGGATACCGGCAGCGACAGCAAAATTAAAAGCAACAGACCCAATGTCCATTGCTTTGTGTTTATAACTTTAAATGTGTTCAATGTGATACTTCTGAGATGATAGAAATTACCCTGATATTGTAGCGCAGCCGGGGAGGAGTGCAAAATTACACAATGGGTTTAGCCGGTGCCCTCATCAAGCCGAAAACCATACCCGCGCACGGTAACAACAAAGTTGTGGTCCGTATCAATTTCTGCCAGCCGCTGCCGCAACCGGCGCACCAGCGCATCAATGGCGTCGTCGGTAATGCCCTCCGGGGATTCGTCGGGCCACGAAGCCTCAATAATTTCGGCGCGGCTGTAAACCTTGCCGGGATTTTCGGCCAGTTTTGCCAACAGTTGGTATTGTTGGGGACTGAGGGGCGGCGTAATCAATTGTCCGTGCACATAAACCTGTCGCTCAGATGTGTTTACCCGCAACCCCAGGCCGGTTCTGCCGGGCAGTGTTGCCGTGGCTTCGTTGTCAACATAAATCAATTCCAGCCCGGGGGCCAGTTGAATTAAATCGCCGTCTTCCAGAGGGTGGGGTTTGAGGATTCGTTGGCCGTTGATGAACACCCCATTTTTGCTGCCCGCATCTTCTAAATAAAATTGACCTTGCTTGCGGCGCAAAACAGCGTGTGTCCGAGAAATCCACCGCACGGGAATGCTGACGGGGCAATCGGTGGAGCGCCCAATAAAAATCTCTTTTTCCGAATCATGCAAAATCCACTGGTCTTTAATGATGTCTTCATCTTTCCAGATAAGCAGAGCTTGTTCAGTTTGTAGTTGTTCCATTTAATTCTCCTCGTATAATATGTTGGTAGTTAAGCACGCAATAAAGTAAAGTGCCGGCTAACGCGCTCCGCTATCGCTGCGAGGCTGACTACCAACATTACCTGGTTTCTTCTGAAAACAGGCCCTCACCCCAACCCCCTCGCCCACTGGGCGAGGGGGTTGGGGTGAGAGTCAAGATTTTTATACCGCGACACACGCCGCCTCTGTTTTGACATGAGATTTAGCTTGCGATTTAGT
>CAYWSS010000469.1:0-5073 GCA_964460505.1 uncultured Caldilineaceae bacterium
CTAAGTCAAGTTCTAATTGACGGGTGTAGCATTTGGGCCTTGGGCCCTTTTTACTGCTGTAACAACGCCCACAAGGGGCTTAACTACCCGTCAAAATCAACTTGACTTAGTACTTAGGCGTTTACATTTTACGTGATAATTGCTTGGGAGATTCTTCGTCACTTCGTTTCTCGGGATGACACAGGCGGGTAAATGTCAGCAGAACCTAATCAAACCGAACCTTGGGGTCCAGGTAGGCATAAGCTACATCTGCCAGCAGATTGCACAGGAGCACCAGCGCGGCCCCAATAATCAGAACCGCTATAAGTACCGGGTAGTCGCGTTGAGTGGCGGCCTGGTAGTACAGGCGGCCCATACCGGGCCATGAAAACAGCAATTCAACGTAAACTGATCCGGCAAAGATAAAAGGCAAATCCAGAGCAAATATTGTTACCAGTGGAATGGCCGCGTTTCTAAAGGTGTGTTTGTACAAGACTGCCCGTTCGGAAAGGCCCTTGGCCCGCGCGGTGCGAACATAATCCTGATGGATCACGTCCAGCATACTGGAGCGCAGAAAACGAGAATACCAGGCCACCCAGCCCACCATGCCCATTGTAACAGGCAAAATCAGGTGCTTGATGTGATCCAGCAATGAAAACCCTTCTCCCAGGGTAGACATACCGCCGGCGGGCAGTAGGGGTTCGCCGGTAAAAGGGTTTTCCAGCCAGGCATAAAAAACCAGGATCAGGATCAGGCCCAGCCAAAATTCAGGGATAGCTTGTCCCATAAAGGAAAGCGTGGTCACACTGATATCAAAGGTAGAATATTGCTTGACCGCAGAAATGATACCAATTGGAATAGCAATGATGGCGACCACACTAAGCGTAACGCTCATTAAATAAATTGTGTTTGGCAAAAATTGCACAATTCTGTCCAGCACCGGCTGGCGGGTCTGGAAGGAAAAACCAAAATCCCCGCGCAAAATGCCCTGGCGGCCACCGTACCCATCGGCCAGGCCATCACCATCGCTATCAATCTCTATCCAATCATTGCCAACCAGCCAGATAACGTACTGAACCGGCAAAGGTTTGTCTAACCCAAATTGACGCTTCAGCATTTCGGCCTTGGCCGGTTTAACGCGCCGGGAACGTCCCTGCCCGGCCAACGGCCCGCCGGGGGCCAGGTTGACCAGAGCAAAAAACACAATGCTGAGCAGGAATAGCATCGGGATGGCCTGTAGCAATCGTCGTATTACGTATTGTCCCATATGATTCTCCTTGTATAAAATGTTCGGAGTCAGGTACGCAGTGCAGTGGACCTTTGGCCGTCTGATGCCACTCCGCTATCGCTTCGAGACTGACTACAAGCGGGTAATATCTCCGAAAATAACCCTCACCCCCAACCCCTCTCCCGGTGGGAGAGGGGAGTTGCGCCGGCGATGGGGTGAGGGTAAATACAAAACATCACAGTTTTTTTGACATTGGGCCTCCTCGAAATGAGGGGTCCGCCGGAACGTCGTTATTCCACAACCTTCCAGTCAGCCGCGTTCCAGGTAATGATGTCGTTGATCGTTGCCTGAACACCCTCGACTCGTTTCGAATAACCGGCGGCGTCAATGGCCGACCACAGCACGATCTGCGGCAGTTCCTCATCGAGGATCTGGGCCGCCTGGCAAAGTAGCTCATGGCTGTACTCTTTGTCCAGCGTGTAAGACTCGTCCAGCAGGGCGTCAAACTCTTCGTTGGACCAGCGGCTCACGTTCCAGCCCCCGTCCGGCTCGCTTGCGTCAGAGTAGTAATAACCCCACAGATAGTCGGGCACCTCAGAGCCAAAGTAGCCATCGTCCCACAAATCGAGCTCGAATTCGCCATTCTGTTCTGTGCCGCCGGCCCCAAAGTCGGCCCACATGATGCCGCCCTCAACCGTACCCAGTTCGGTGCCCATACCGACCTCCTTCAGTTGCTCGGCCATTAACTGTTGAGCCAGTTCCAGCACCTCGCCGTACTCGGAATAGATCATAAACTCCATTGACATAGGATAGCCTTCTTCAGCGCCCGTTGTGCAGCCGTGGCACTCACGTATCCCATCTCCGTCCTGGTCGGTCCAGCCGGCCTCTTCCAGTAACGCCCTGGCTCCTTCCGGGTCGTACTCGGGCCTGGAGATACCACAGGAATTGTAGGGCGGGCGGAACATCTCAGTCCATACCGGGTCGGAGTAACCGAGGAATATCTGGCTAGAGATGGTGTCCACGTCTATAGCCTTGCGCATAGCCTGGCGCACCCTCACGTCCGAGAGGATGGGATGCGGGTCAGCTTCGGCGTCAATCGATCCCTTGGCGGCCAGGTTGGGGATCAGGCGCATGGCCCAGCGCGTGGTGGGGCTGAAGGAAATTCCAATGTTGGGCACGCTTTTCAGCTCCTCTACTCCCACTTCGCCCAGCCACATATAAACGTCGGCGTCTCCCTCGATCATCATCTGCCGCATGACTGCCTCCTCCGGCACAATTTTAACGATAATCTGGTCAATAGAGGGCTTGCCGGCCTCATAGTAGCCGGGGTTGCGAACAAAGGTCAGGTGGTCGCCGGCATCCCATTCCTGAAGCAAATAGGGGCCATCGCTCAACGGCTCGCGGTTGCAATCCCACGATACGTAGCCCTGCTCTGCATCGCAGTAGTGTTCGGGCCAGATGACAACGTTCTCATTGCCAAACTGAGTCAGGTAGCCGGGGTAGACGGTGTTGTAATGGACGATGAAGGAATAGTCGTCAACCTTTTCAACGCTGTCAACGTAATCACTGCCAAATGCCCATATGCCCGTCTCGGGGTTTGACATTGCGTCCCAGGTAAAAACAAAATCATCCGCTGTCACCGGCTCGCCATCGGCCCAGAAGACGTCGTCACGCATTTTCCAGGTAACGTCCATTGTCCAGGCATCTTCGTCCACCATCACCCCGCCGTTTTCAAGCGTGGGCAGCTCGGCCGCCAGCTCGGTAAAGACGTTGCCTTTGGGGTCAATGTCGGTCAAGCCCAGCAAGACCAATTCCATCACCATCTGCTCGTACCCGGTGTCGGTTACCACCCCGTTGAAACTGGGCGGGTCTTCGGGGATGACGATGGTGATACTCGCCCCCTCTAACGCGGGCTTCTCCACCAGCGATGCCTCGGCTTCGGTAGTAGATGGAATGCAGAGCTTCCAACCCGGCTCAATCAAATCGGCGTTTCTGATGGTGGTGTAGCTGCTATCGGTGACAGCTTTAGCATTGGTGGCGTCGGCAATAGCCTGGTAGGCCAGCGCATTGCCAAAGGATTTTTCGGCAATCTTAGACAGCCAGTCATCTGCCTGCACAATCACATCAGTTTCACAGTCGCCCCCTTGCGCCAGGGCCGAGACCGGTGGCAACGTAAGCAGTACCGCCAGCAGCACGATAACACTTAGTACATTTACAGCTTTTCTCATTTTGAAGCCTCCTCTTAACTTCTTCTACTAATATTTTTTAGCGAGATAACTTTTGCGGCACATTTTGTGCCATCGTTCTCGCAAATTCACTCGCCGACAACCCGAACCAGACACTCCCTCTCTTTCTCTGCCTGTCCTGAACCTAAGCCAAAGAGATTGAGGGGCGCGCTATTCCTAAGCAATACCCAACCCGTACCTGCGCGATACCTCTTCGATTGCCTCTTCGACAATATCGCAAGCCATGGCAAACGTGCGCTGAGGCATATTCAGCGCCGGGTACAGGCGCAACCACCACAGCCCCTCCTCATGAACCGGCACCAGCCCACGCCGAATGCACCCCAGGTGAATTTCCCGGGTCAGCTTTTTGGCCGGCTCCCGGGAGACTTTGTCTTTAACAAATTCCAGGGCGATGTAGAGTCCCTTAATTCGCACATCGCCGACAATCTGATATTTGGAGACAAGCACGCCCAACCTGTCCAGGGCAAATCTCTCTAAATCTGTCACGTGGTCAAGAACCCGGTCACGCTCCATCACCTCAATGCCTTTGAGCGCCCCGGCGCAGGCTGCCGGATGCCAGGCGAATGTGCCGCCCAGGTAAAGTTCGCAGTCGGCAAGCAGCTCCTCACTACTCAGCACGGCTGCAATGGGCAGCGCGCCGCCCGACAGAGCCTTGGCCAGAGGCATCACATCCGGTTCTACATTCCAATATTCCATACAGAACATTTTGCCGGTACGGCCAAAACCGGTTTGCACTTCATCGGCACACAAGTACCAGCCGTACTTGTCGCACAGGGCGCGCAGCCGGGGGAAGTAGTCGTCGGGCGGAATGATAACCCCCGCCTCGCCCTCAACAGGCTCAATCAACAGCCCGGCAATCTGGTCCGCTCTGGTTTCGTAGCGTAAAATGGTGTTTTCGATATAATCCAGACACCACAGGTTGCAGTCGGGGTGAGCCATTTTGAAGGGGCAGCGGTAGCAATACGGATAGGGCGCGTAAATGTAACCCCCTATAAACTGCGTGATACCGTGGGTGACACCTGGCTCCAGCGGGCCGGCCGCGCCGGTGCCGTAATTGCCCCCGTGAAACCCGCCATAAAAGGTGATGACGAATGGCCGGCCCGAGGCCTCGCGCATTATGCGCACGGCAGACTCAACCGCTTCTGTGCCTGTTGTATCGGGCGCTACGCGGGTCAGCCGCTGGGGAGAAATGGCGACGAGTTTTTCGGCCAGCGGGAAGAGATGGGTAAAGGCCACATAGCCGGTACACTCAATGCCCGACTGCCACAGGGCATCGACGGCCGCCCGGGTCACTTCCTTGTGCGCGGCGCCCAACGGAGTTGAGGCCCAACCGGTGGCCGTGTCTATGAAGCGATTGCCGTCCACATCCTCAAGAACCCAGCCCTTTTTGCGCTGCACAACAAAGGGTACATCTTTATTGGCAGACCAGGCCTTGGAGAAGAACTTTTTTTCCTGCTCCATATACCGGCGGCTGTTTGGGCCGGGCGGCGGCACAATCACTTGGGGGGTACTCCATTGGGAATCCATCTCGATTTTTCTTCTCTCTGAAAATAACCCCCTCCCCCACCCTTCCCCGACATCGGGGGAGGGTGGGGGTAGGCTACATTTTCATTCTCGCCG
>CAYWSS010000470.1:0-5063 GCA_964460505.1 uncultured Caldilineaceae bacterium
TGACGAAAGGTTACATCAATGACAACTACAAATTCCATATGCTTAAAAGAATCCCAAACCTCCAGGTCGCTCATAGTCAAAGCGTCGTTAATCTGATTTTCTTCAATTCTAAATAGTCGAGCCATTAACTGTGGTAGTTGCTTTTCCACGGCAGATCCTCAAGACTTTATACAAATTCACCCACCCGATAAGCTGGAAAATAATCGGTGGAACTTATCTGGTTTATAACCAATAACTCCTCATATTTTTGCCGATTAAATATTCGGCCACAAAAATATGTAAGGCGAGTGCTGTTAGACCAGCCTCGCTTAAAACGGGTCAGGCCTCCTTCGCCATTGCCGGTAATGCCGGCTCCGGCGCCAAGGTTAAGCCAGCGCAGATTGCGTTTGGCAAAGTAAGCAATTGCCTCCCAAAACAGAGCAAATGAGACGCCTAACTGGTACCCCAGATCGCTAAACGCCCCTAAATGATAGTAACCTGTGTTTCCCTGAATATACCACAGCAACATCCCAACCGTGGTTTTATGGTGCAAAGCCCGAAACATAATCAATCCCGGCACTCTTAACTGCCGGGCAAAAGCCTTTTTAGAAAAGGCCTGTATTCCGCTAATTCTGTGCCTTCTTATTAAATTGTCATACAAGTTTACCCAATCATCTAACCACAGAAATGGGGCGTCGCATTTTTCAAATTGAACGTTTTTAAGCGCTTTTTTTGCATTTCGACGATGGTGGTTTGAAATGAAAGAGAGGGGGGGGCGGCTAAGGTCTACAACAAAATGTTCCTTAAATGGTATAACTACATTCTTAAAACAGTGGTGCAAGAGTTTAAGGTCGTATCCTCCAAACGGATCAGTTACCAAAGCCAGGCTGACAAAATCATCCTCTAGCTGATCCAAATCTTTGGGAAGCCGGGCCCAATCTTTGCAACAAAATAGTGGGTAGCACCCCATTGCATCATAGTATGGAGAATTTGGCACTTTACGTTTCAAAATCCCCCCCCCGCTATGGGGTAACTCACAGGGTTCGCCAAAGTCTGCCAGCGATTGCGCATAGTGGGCGTGTAAATAACCGAACACCATATTGTTCTATACCGGACAGGGAAATATCAAGGGATATTTTTCAATAAAGCCTGGTTGGTACAAACTTCTATCTTTCCCCACCACCACATTATACCATCCCTTTTTTCCCCGTTCAATAAACTATATGTAAACCTCCCGTAAAGCCCGCGTAAAACAAAAAGCGCAACGAAAAATCTCCGTCGCGCTTTCTCCGGTATTTTTCCACATCTCTCTCTAACCTGGCGCAGAGAGTTGTACAGAGGGGCTACCCCCTCCCGAAGCCTGTGATTCGCGCAGGGCTAACGTAAGCGAAACCACCCCAAACTCGGTATCCAGGGGAACAATCAGCCGGTCAATATCAAATGTTGAAATACGGGAGCCTTTGCCCACAATCATGGTGGGTACTGAGATCTCGGCTTTGTAGCCGGCCGCCGACAGTTTTGTAGCCGCCTGGCCGGTAATCACGTTTCCCATTTCACCAATTCCGCTTTGGGCCAGTTCATTAAATTCGGTAATCTCCTCGGCCAGCATATGAGAGACTATTGATTTTGCTGTTTCAAAACTCAAACTGATAATTGCTACGCCCCACACATCCCCTACCAGGCTAATCAGGACGGTAATATCATCGCTTATGTAGGTATCGCGTTGCAAACTTAACTGTCCACGGGTAGCACCCACCCCCAACTCGGTGTTTAAAACCTCGCCTGCGGCAACAATAAACGGATTTAAGAGTTCAACTCGCATTACAATTCACCTCAACCATTTTTCGGAATTTGAGACACATAAAACCAGACCTCTACTTTCCTTCGGCTTCACGCAAGGCCAAATGTATTTGAATTTGACCCAATTCTGTATCCAAGGGAACGCGCAGGCGTTCAAAATCAAGCGTGGATATTAGTGTGCCTTTCCCCATAACCATTGTTGGTGGCGAAATCTTGGAGTCAAATCCGGCTTCGGCCAAGCGGATACCGGCCTGGCCGGTAATTACGTTACCCAGTTCGCCAATTCCACTTTGCGCCAACGAATCAAACTCCTCAAATGGTTGCCCCAATATTTTAGAAACTATCTCTATGCCGGTTGCTTCGCTCATACTGTAAAGCGCCACCCCATTTACTCGCCCAACCATACTAATGAGCACGGTTATATCATCTGCGGTGGCCGCAGACCTTTCGAGCGAAAGTGTACCTCGGTTAGCGGCAACACCCACTTCGCTTTCTAATACAACATAAGCCGCTTCTATAAAAGGGTTGAGAAACTGTACATTCATTGTCATTGGATTATGCTCCAGAGCTTATTTTGAACCATTGCGGCGATAAAAAGAAATACCGGCTGTTTCAAAACCAATTTCCGACGCCTTTGGAACAATCTCGGTACCCCCTACAAACAAGATTCCTCCGGGACGCAATGCTTGATAAAAATTGTTATATAGCTTTTCTTTAACTGGTGCGGTAAAGTAAATTACCACATTTCTGCAAATAATCAAATCGAAATCACGTTCAAAAGAATTAGCCAGCAGATTATGCTGCCTAAACGTAATCCGGCGTCGCAACTCATCTTTTATCCAATGTTTTCCATCACGCAGTTCAAAATATCGTTTGAACAAATTCGGGGGGACATTTGCCACGTCATCATCTGTATACGGCCCCCCGGACTGAGCCGCATCCAAAGCTGAAAGGTCAAGGTCGGTGGCCAGTAAATAATGTTTTCTAAATGCGCCGGTTAATTCTGTTAACAGCATGGTTATGGTATAAGGTTCCTGGCCGCGCGAACAGCCTGCACTCCATACCCGTAGTTGTGAACGCCCTCGCGCAACGTCCGGAATAATAGTTTCACGAAGATACTTATATTTCTCCACATCACGAAAAAATGACGAAACATTAATGGTTAAGTAATCTTTGAGTTTGCGCAGTTCTGCCGAATCTGTACGGACATACTTAAAATAACTGCGCCAGGTAGAGTGTCCGGATCTCAGCAAAAAGGTATTTAAACGGCGCTGCATCTGAGCATCTTTATAAAAATTCAGATTGATGCCGGTCAGGGCCAATACTTCGCGCTTGATAAATTCGTATTCGTTAGCTTCCATTTTTTACCATCTCCACAATTGCCGAAGCCACATCCGGCAACGGCACCACACAATCGGCCAAATTAGCTTCCACAACACTTCTGGGCATGCCGTACACGACGCTGGTCGATTCATGTTCGGCGATAACCTTACCTCCTGCGGTTTTAATTGAACCTGCGCCCTCGGCCCCATCAGACCCCATCCCCGTCAGCACCACGCCAATTACGCTGGATTGGTACAGTTCAACGGCTGATTCCATAGCCACATCTACGGCCGGGCGCACGTGATTTCGACGTGGGCCCTGGTCAAGGCCAACTCTCTTTCCTTGTTGAAACCGCAAATGGAAGTCGCCCGGGGCCAAAAGCACCATGCCAAGCGCCAGGCGATCACCCTCTGCGGCTTCTTGCACCGTCAGCCCCGAAATCTCGTTGAGTCTATTGGCCAAAGAGCGGGTAAAGCCCGGCGGCATATGCTGCACCACGGCTACAGCCGCCGCCAGATCGGCGGGCAGTTCTGACAACACCTGCTGCAGGGCGCGTGGCCCTCCGGTAGAAGCGCCAATTACAACAACCGGGTCACCGTTTTTAAAGGGGCGCAGGCCCACCTTAGCTTTTTTGGGAGGAGGAGATTTGGGTACCGTGGAAATGCGAGGTACACCTGTTTTGCGAGTTTCTTTAGCCTTACCGGTCTCTGGCAATACCCCATTAGGTAATGATCCTGCCGCGGTCTTAATTTTCAGGCTCAAGTCATCAACTACCGCCCGCATATCGGTGCTGGTGGTAGGTTTGGCTACAAAGTCAACGGCGCCCTTCATCAATGCCTGGATTGTGGTTCTGGTGCCACGTTGGGTTAGCGAACTGAGCATAACCACCGGTGTGGGGCAATCTTGCATGATATGCTCCAGCGCGGCCAAGCCATCCATGCGTGGCATTTCTACATCAAGCGTAACCACATCGGGATTGAGCGCCGGTATTTTGGCTAAGGCATCCAGGCCGTCTTGGGCGCTGCCCACCACCACAATACCTGGCACTGCCGCCAGGTGCTTGGCTATTGTGTATCTCATAAAAGGCGAGTCGTCAACGACAAGGACTCGAACAGGATTTGCCATCTGGTTACCCCAATACTTTATGTAAAGCGAGCATCACCCTATCAGGATCAAACGGTTTTACCACATAATCTTTGGCGCCACTTTTTATGGCCTGGATAACCATAGATTCCTGGCCTAAAGCGGTGAGCATAATTACTTTTGCCCCCGGATCAAAACTACGAATCTCGGCCAAGGCTTCCAAACCGTCTTTTTCCGGCATGGTAATGTCCATTAAAACCGCATCCGGTTGAAATGAGCGATAGGTTTTTACGGCCTGATTACCATCTTCCGCCTCGCTTACTTCAAAGCCGTGTCCTTTTAATAGTTTGGTCAGCCGCACCCGCATAAATTGCGCATCATCCACAACCATTATTTTACTCATCGAAAACCTCCTGGTTTTATCTAATTTTGCTAAATGATGGGTTCAAGATTTTTTCACCCAACCCCAAGGTTTTTACGGTGATTTCTCCGGAGTGAATAAATAATTTCACCGTTCGACCCGCATTTCCTCCGGGAGATTGGGCCCGAATGCGCGAGTTGGTGTCTTTTAACATTTTGTTTAAGCCCCCTTCTAGCATTATGGATGTTGCAAAAAAAGGCCGACATGATCCCTGTATTGTTCCCAGAGCCTGCGCCGTTGTCGAAGCCATGGCGTATTTAGTGGTTGCTGATCTGCTCTTAGCTCGGCGACTGAATCAATTATAAAAAATTGGTTTTGGGGGGTTAACAAAACTATTGAGTCGATAGATCTTTTGTGACCCCACGATAAATAAAACTAGCCCCACCCATTAACGGAAAAAACTCCGCTTTTTGAAATTGACCCGTGGACATCATCAATACGATAAAATCTTGTCGGC
>CAYWSS010000471.1:0-5058 GCA_964460505.1 uncultured Caldilineaceae bacterium
AGAGGGGGAGTCGCGTCAGCGACGGGGGTGAGGGCAATTTTCATTCCTGGTGGTGTCCCGCAGGATCATGCCAACTCCTGGTATAAAATGTTCGTAGCCGGATACGCGGCGCAGTGGACCTTTGGTCGTCTAACGCCACTCCGCTTTCGCTGCGAGGCTGACTACGAGCGGCGGGGTGAGGGTAAAGATTTTCATTCTCGTTGTCGTCCCAACAGGGGCTGTCCGACTTCTATGAAACCCTTTGTGGGTTTTATACCGTGCGTGTGATGAGGAAAGAGTGAAAGGGTGCTCCCGTTTGCGGGATCAGCGGGTTGCCGGTCACACTGGCCTCAGAAATGTGGTATAATAACAGCAAATTGATCGTTTCAATATTTCAGCCTTTTCGGGGTAATTCATTGTACATCAGCAATTTGAATTGGGACGACTATCGCATTGAGCATATTGCCCGGCATGATGTGGAACCAGATGAAGTCTGGGACGTATGCCAAGATACATTACATTTGGCTCGTCGTCAAGGGCGTAATCGTTACCGCCTTTACGGACAGACTGCGGAGGGCCGTTACCTATTCATCGTTTTGGAACGAGTTGAAGGGGCAATATACAAGCCCATCACAGCCCGGGATATGACAGCTAACGAAAAACGAAATTTCAGGAGACTGCGAAAATGAGCGAATTGCAAGTGCCGGAATTTAAAACTTACGAAGAAGAGGCAACATTTTGGGATAATCTTGATACCGCCGACTTTATGGAAGATGACGGCGAATGGTTTCGCTTTGAGACCCCCACCAAACGAGCGATTCAGGTAGCTATTCTCCCTGAAGTGGCAGACGAACTTATTCAGCGTGCCCGCGCCCAAAGGGTGTCGGTGGAAACGCTGGTAAACGTTCTCCTGGTTGAGAGTATTCGCCAAACGACTGCCGCAGGCTAACCGTATCCCTCATCTATTCACTTTTCATCATTTTTATCTCTCACCAGTTCCAATGGGTTGGCCCAGACCCAATTTTTGGGCCTGCCGGTAAACTTGAGGCAAAATAGCGGCGTACTCACCCCAAATGCCCAAAGCAATATACAGGATAATTTCAGAGTCTGACTCCCGACCTGCAACCCGACCACCAACAATATCCGGCCACTCGGCATATACATCTGCCCGGCTCAAGCGATCTTCATTAATTAGTTGAACTATTTCCGGCACGCGATAGCTGACATATTGCCAGCGATCCACCACAAATTTATCCGCTTGCAGGATCAAATCCAGAGCAACTTCCTGATACGAGCCCATACGGGCAATAAAAGCCCCCGGCTTTACCCAGGAGGTCTCTACATTGACCGCACTGCCGGTGGTAACGGTAGCGATGATGTCGGCTCCCCGGACTGCCGCTTCCGGTGAGGGGGGAATGGTGATAGAGAGTCCGGTCTGTTCCCCCATTTCGGCGGCAAAGCGCTCCGCTGCCTCTGGAATAATGTCCACCACCCGCACCTCCTCAAATTGAAAAACCTCTGCCAGGCCCAGCAGGTGCATCCGCCCCAGGCCGCCGGCCCCAAAGATAGTGGCTACTTTGCTGTCGGGCCGGGCCAGATATTTGGCGGTCACGGCGGTTGACCCCCCCGTTTTGAGAGCGGTTACCCAATTTGATTCCATAATGCAAACCGGTAACCCGGTCTGGACATCAAAAAGGAGGCTCATCGAGGATGTAGGCGGCAGACCTTTGGCCCGGTTACCTTCGTAAAAGCTGAAGCTCTTAACATAAGCGTACTCCTCATCGGCTATGTAGCCGGAGAAAGGTTTGATAAAGCCGGTCTGGCCGGTGTGCATATAAAACTTATCTCCAGCCACCTGGCCGTGGGCATCGGCTTTAATACCCTTTTCTGCCAATGCGACTGCCTCGGCCATGGCCATACATTGCATAACATCTTCTTCGTTTAAATAGAGTATTTTGTTTGTGGTCATAAGATTTATAATTCTCCTAAATTGAAGATTTCTTTGCCGATATTGCCTTCAGGATTTCATCCCGATGCCCGGTACTATGATCGGTCATATACTCAACCAGACGGGCAATAGTACCCCGCTCATCTCCCCAGGGATAGAGTAGATCACCAGGGAATTGGTCAGTTGGTATTTCCCGGACAACCTTTTTGAGTTCCTCACGCGCCTGTTCCCATTCCGTAAAAATCTGTTGAACTGTCAACTTTCTTTGCTCCAGGACTGCCTGCTGATTGAAATCATCCTCATCCAGATTGGGGATAGCATATTCTGTTCCGGCCCAAAAGGCGCGCAAGGATTTTGCAACCTGGCAATCCCAGGTTGCCATGTGCCCGATAATATCCCTGACCTGCCAGTCTGCATCCGGGTAAACGCGCATCTCCGGATCGATTCCCATCACCGCCGCGCGGACAGCGGAATGTGTCTCGGTCAGTAAATCAAGCAGGTACTTTTTATCTTTAACGGTCATATCAAATGTTCCTTCCTTTGTAGTATTACCTTGCAACATTTGCGTTACGCTTTGCGGCGAGAATCATTTGTTAATTATTCATTGTTAATTTGCGGCTTGTCGCGCTATGCATTCCCACGCAAAGCGTGGGAACAAGGTGATGTTCCTCCGAAAATGTTGTTTTATGAGCGCGCCCGCCGGTTCTTTGGATCATACATGGGGCGCAGCGAGGCCGTGGCCGGATAGCGCACGCCGGCCACCCCTATCTCATAGCTGCCGCTCTTGATGAAAGCCGGGGTAATACCCGCTTCGTTCTCTACGAAGCCAAGCCCTATTGCCCCGCCCAGCGTATGGCCGTACCCGCCGGCTCTGATGTACCCCACGCACTCACCATCCCTAAAGATTGGCTCTCCGCCATGCAGCAGAGGTTTCGGGTCTTGCAGCAGGAATTGAACAAAACGCTGTTCGAGGCCCTCTTTTTTTTGCCGCAGCAGCGCGTCCCGGCCAATGAAGCCGCCGGGTTTATCAAAATCAACAAAGAAACTCAGACCGGCCTCCAACGGGGTGTCCATATTATCAATATCGTTACCGTAATCGCGATAGGGCTTCTCTATCCGTAACGTATCCAGCGCTTGCAGCCCGGCACGTTTCAGGCCCACAGCTTTGCCGGCTTCCACCAGCGTATCATAGACGTGGACGGCAAACTCGGTGGGGACGTAAAGCTCCCAGCCCAATTCGCCCACATAGGTTACGCGCAGCGCCTTAACCAGCGCATAGCCAATATCAATCTCCTGCATGGTCAGGTAGGGGAAGGCTTCGTTCGACATATCCACGTGGGTGATGCCGCTAAGCAGCCGGCGCGACTTTGGCCCCTGAATGTTGATAATGGCGTACCCGGAGGTCACATCTGTCACATACATATGTGCGTCGGCCGGCGTATGTCGTTTTAGCCAGAACTCCACGTGCGCCTGGATTGAGGGCGACAGAACCAGCAGGAAGCTATCCTCTGCCAGACGAGTGACCGTCAGGTCTGCTTCAATCCTGCCGTTGCTGTTCAACCACTGGGTGTAAACAATTTTGCCAACCGGCACCGCGACGTTGTTGGCGCAAATCTGATTGAGTACCCGCTCCGCGTCTCGGCCCTGAACCAGCAATTTGGACATCAGGCTCACGTCCATCAATACCACGCCCTCACGCGCCGCTTTGTGTTCGGCGGCGTTGTACTCAAACCAATTCTGCCGCCCCCACGAGTACTCAACTTTGGGTTCAACCCCCTCCGGCGCAAACCAGTCAGGAAATTCCCAGCCGCTATATTCAGCAAAGTAAGCCCCGGCCGCAGCCAGCCGGTCGTGCAGGACAGACTGGCGGGCATTGCGGGCCGTCTTATATTGATAGTTGGGCCAGTCTTCGGCCATCGTCAGGCCCAGAGTTTCTGTAATCCGGTCACGCAAGTATTTGCGGTTGGCCTGGTGCGGCGACATGCGCTGAATGTCGATCTCCGTGACGTCAACATCCGGCAGCCCCTCAACTATCCAGTGGGCCAGAACCTGACCGGCCCCACCGGCTAACAGAATGCCCAGCGAATTGAACCCGGCGGCCACAAAGAAGTTCTGCAACTCCGGGGCCTCGCCCATCAAGGGCATCAGATCGGGGGTAAAGCTCTCCGGGCCGCAGAAAAACTTGTGAATACCCGCAGTTTCCAGCACAGGAACGCGCTTCATCGCCTCTTCAATGTAGGGTGACATTCGATCCCAATCAGGCTGAATTTCACCAAAAGTAAAGTCTTTGGGAATGCCGGCCAGCCCCCAGGGCGCGGCGACGGGTTCAAAAAAGCCAAGCAGGATGCCGCCAACCTCTTCGCGATAATAGGCGTACCGGTCGAGGTCCGAGAAAACGGGCAACTCCGAATGAATGCCCTCGATGGCTTCGGTAATCAGGTAGTAATGCTCTGCCGCTTGCAGGGGAACGTGGACTCCGGCCAACTTGCCCAGCTCTCTGGCCCACATTCCGGCGCAGTTGACCACATACTCCGCCCGGATTTCGCCCTTGTCGGTGATTACGCCGGTCACGCGCCCATCTTTCTGATTTATCCCGGTCACTTTGGTTTCTTCAATGATTCGAGCGCCACCCATTCTGGCTCCTTTGGCCAGGGACATAGTGGTGTCTATGGGGTTGACCCGCCCATCGCCGGCGGTGTAGAAGCCGGCCAGAATGTCGTCCGTCTCCATCAACGGCCACATCCTCTTGACTTCCGGGGGAGGAATCTCTTCGATATTGACCTCAAAAACGCGATCAAAATCCGCAATCCGGCGCAGTCCCTCCAGGCGAGAGGGGGTGCAGGCAATTTCAAGATAGCCGACATCCTTAAAACCCGTAGATTGCCCTGTTTCTTTTTCCAGGTTCCGGTAAAGATTTCGGGTGTATTTTGCCATTTCGAGGATGGTCTCGGTGTAAAAACCGCCGGCCTCAACCAATCCGGCCGCATGCCAGGTGGTGCCTGCGGTCAACTGTTTGCGCTCTAAAAGCACAACATCTGTCCAGCCCAGCTTGGTCAGATGGTAGGCCACGCTGCAGCCAATCACCCCGCCGCCAATAATTACGACTTGCGCCTGGGTTGGAAAGGAATCGG
>CAYWSS010000472.1:0-5050 GCA_964460505.1 uncultured Caldilineaceae bacterium
CGGCTACCGCGCTGTGATATGGTGATAGGGAGACAAATGCAATGTGAAATTCCTGGCGGGTGGTCACGTGCAGGATGCCGTCAGAATATTCTCCGGCCAGGTCGGCCATTACATCGGCCTGCCCGGCAGTGACCCCGCCAAAAGGAATTTTGATGCGCTGCATGCCGGGAGCGTCCCATTTGGTGTCCGGCCCTTTGGTCAGGGTATTGTCAGGAAAGGAGATTTCCTGTGATGCTACGCCATCGTGGCGGCGTCCGTTATCGTACCGCTGGCCGTACGCCCCCCGACGCAGCCGCAGTTCGGCGAACACTTTTTCGTCAACTTTACCCTGCCGGCGCAGTTCCATCTGGGTTTCAAAATCATCAATTTCTTTGGCCGGCGTCTCCGGCATTTTATCTGCCAGAACATCCTTCCACGTTAAATCTGCTGTATGTGCCATGGTTGCTCCTCGTATAAAATGTTCGTAGTCGGGCACGCAGCGGAGCGCTGTCTAACGCCACTCCGCTATCGCTGCGAGGCTGACTACGAGCGGGTAATATCTTCTGTAAAATTTATTCTTGCTGCTAAAGCTGCCCCCTGAGCCGGCGGCAAACACTACTTTGGAAAATTCAAGCGGGTCCACCGGTGCTTCCTGAAGCCGGCCCGGGCAACAAAAAAGCCCGGCGAGTAAACTCGCCGGGCCTGGCATTTGTGCGCAAATAGACTTTGTCACATTATGTCAACAATCAATACCCCCACGAGTTTCAGCACTCGAAGCCAGACAACACAAACAAGCCAGACAACATGCGTTGGCGGCTGATTGAACTGCGTTGATTTGGATTGGCTGTTGATTATTGATTAACATTTGGCTGAATGAAATCTTAAGTTCGGGTAATTTGGGCGGAAGTATAAGCAAAACTTATCAAAACGCAAATTCTGCTGATAGAAATTTTTGAGCGCTGCATTTAATTATTACAGTGACGCTCCACCGGGGCCGGTTCTTACGAGTTAATTCAAAATTTACAGTTAAGATAACAAAGTCTATAATGGGTTTCTGCCTGAAATCTTTAATTTAAGGAGAGAGATTATGTCAGAGCGAATTCATAACTTTAGCGCCGGTCCGGCCGTGTTGCCGGAACCGGTCCTGGAAAAAGCCCGTGACGAGATGCTTAATTACCACGGGAGCGGCATGTCTGTGATGGAGATGAGCCATCGTTCCAAAGAATTTTCGGCCATTCGAGACAAGGCTGAAGCCGGGTTGCGGGCCGTAATGGACATCCCCGATGATTACGCCGCGCTTTTTTTGCAAGGCGGAGCCAGCCTGCAATTTGCCATGGTGCCCATGAATCTCTACTTGCAGGGCAACCCGGTTAACGTTATTAATACCGGTGCCTGGACTCAAAAAGCCATTGTCGAAATTGATAAAATTGCCTCCTGTCATCTGGCCGCCTCAACCGAGGCCGAGGGGTTTACCCGGCTACCCGCTCAACACGAAATTAAAACGGATATCAACGCATCTTACGTGCATATCTGTTCTAACAACACCATTACCGGCACCCAGTGGCGCGCGTTTCCGGATGTGGGGGAGATTCCGCTGGTGGCCGATATGTCGTCTGATATTCTGTCCCGGCCAATTGACGTGTCTCAATTTGGCTTGATTTTTGCCGGCGCGCAGAAAAACATCGGGCCGTCGGGTGTAACTGTGGTAATCATGAAAAAAGAACTGGCCGAACGCGCCCCCCAAACGCTGCCCACCATGCTGCAATATCGCACCCACATCGGCAAACAATCGATGTACAACACCCCCCCGACCTTTGCCATCTACATCGTCGGCCTGGTTGCGGCCTGGATTGAACAGCAGGGCGGCATTGCCGCTGTTGAAAAACACAACCGGGAGAAAGCAGCGCTCCTGTACGACGTCATTGATGCCACCGGCTTTTATTCCTGCCCGGTAGCCAAACAGGACCGGTCGTTGATGAATGTGGTCTATCACATTCAGGATGGAAACGAGGATTTGGAGAAGCAATTTGTAACCGAAGCAACCGCAGCCGGATTGAGTGGTTTAAAGGGGCATCGCTCGGTGGGTGGCTTGAGAGCCTCAATTTACAACGCCCAGCCGGTTGGCGGAGTGCGGGCACTGACCGAATTTATGAAAGCGTTTGAGGCAAAAAACGGCTGAGAGGGGTAGTTACTTATTTTCTTTCTTTGGCTTGCTTGCGTTCCATGCGATGCTGCCGGCGAGCTTCTGCTTCGGCCCAGCGCTGCCGTTCCTGGTCAGTTTCCAGGATTAATGGGGGAATTTTGGTTGGCCGGCCATTTTCATCCAGCGCGACATATACAAAATAAGCGGTGTTGGTATGCGTACACACGCCGGTAATCGGGTCTTCGGCAGTCACCCGCACCCCGGCCTCCAGCGAAGTGTTGCCAACCCAGTTGAGGCTGGCGTGCATTGTGACCAAATTGCCCACATATATCGGCGAGTAAAACGTCATCGAATCCACGACCAGGGTCACCACCCGCCGCTGAGCGTGTCGTATGGCAGCCAGGGCGGCAGTTTCGTCGGCCAGTTTCATAATCACGCCCCCGTGAATATTCCCCATTGGGTTGGTGTGCAGCGGCATCATCAACTGGTTGACGGTAATCTGGCTGTCCTTTACCCGTTTGCCGTTCATTAATCCACTCCCAGATGACCGGTCCAAATTTCAAAGGGGCGGCCTTTTCGTTCGCCCTCCTTAAAAAAGGCAATGTAGGTCATTTCGTGGTAGCCAATAAACTCCTCCTCGCTGGTTTTGTACTGCGCAATTTCGTGAATGCGCCGCCACGTTCCGGAATTAAAATATAACTGGTCCACCCGTTTACCGCCCTTAACTGCGGAATCCAGAGGTAACAGTTGGTGATGGTGAGTGTGGCCGTGAACAATGAATCTGGCCGTTTTGTTCTGAAAGGCCGCTTCTTTAAATGCGTATTGGTACGAAGAGAGTTCGCCGTCCGTTACTTTTTCTTTAACCCACTTCACCACTTTGCTGATTGTTTTTAGCGATAACCCCTGCGAAAATTTGAGCGCCCACTCCAGTTGATCGACGGTGTCAAAGAAATCCAGCGCCTTGTCCCGCGCCCGGACGAAGGCCAAATTGAGAAAATCATCGGCCAATTCATCCCAAATATCTTTTACCTGCTCCCGTTGCTGCTCATCCGGCACAGTCCTGTTCAGCAAGCTGTTAATCCAGACCGGTATCATTAATTTGGGCCGGACATTGTCAATTTCCCTCAATCCATCAATACAGGCCGCCGGTAACTGATCGCCCAGCCGCTGTCTCACCACAATCGGAAAACGGTTGACCAACTCTACCACTACCGCATCCCCCAGCGTGGCTGCATCACGTTCACCTTCAAAATTAAAAGGATCAAAAATATCACCGTGGCGGGCAAATACCTGATACTGGCCGTACAGCGCCAAAATTTCATCCGACTCGGCGGGATCATGGGGAAACGGTTTGTCGGGCGGTGTTACCAGCCCGATGGCCTCGGCAATTTCCCGCCGGATCTGGTTGTGCGCCGGGCCGGGCAAATGATAGAACCAATCGTGGTTGCCCACCGTGTAGTGAATGTGTACCTCAACCGGCCGGCGCGATGCGGCATCCTGGTTATGGGAAACTTTTTTGGGCCGGCCGCCACGGGTTGCCGGAGGAATGGTCAGGGGACGATCACCGTTAAATCCGCGCAGCACGGCCAGAGCTTCGGCGTTGCTTTCAAGAATTGCCCGGGTGATTTCCCGGAGTTTGTCGATAAACGGTTGGCTCTGTGGATCGCTCCAGGGGCGAACATTGCCCGGATTGCCGTCTTCGTCAAATAACCATTTCGTGGATCGAATAGCGTCGAGAATATCGCCCAACAGCAACAGGTCTATCCGCTCAATAGGCTCGTAAACTGACAAGCCATCATCAGTGGCCCGCCACGATGCGTCGTAGGCCATATCGCTCAATCGCTGCCGGAAAATACGAAACGCCCCGGCTTTGATGGTATCTCCGGATGTGCCATCGGTTAAGTGTAAATCGCTGACAATTACAAGCATGGTTTTCCCCCTTAAACTTACAATTGATCTGATTCCATCATTTCTTTGATAAGGTTTGCCAGCGAGCGCCGCGTTTCCACATCAATTGCGCCTCGGGTGGCGTCTTCAAATTGGCGAATCCGTTCCATTTCCCGAAAGTAGTAGGCCATGTCCGGCAGCACACGCAAGGCCTCGCGGCAAAGCGCCCGCAAGCCCATCAAACTATCAATTTCATCGACGCCGGCGGCTTGCTGCTTTTTGATCTCCTCAACCAGACGCTTTACCTCGGTGCGCCAGTTTTCAACATCGTTTTCGTATTTCAGGTAATATTTGGCTTCGCCGACCATGAGCAGTTCCAGAATATTATGCTCGGCGGTGGTCAGGGATTGGCCTTCTTCCAGCCTGGCCAAAATAGAGCCATACATATCGTCCAGTTTGGCCTGAAAAGACTCGCGGGCAACCGCCTCCAACTCAGAGACCTGGGTTTGGAATGCCTGGTAACTGGTGGAAGTTTCGGCTTTAAAGGACGCCCTGGCAATATCCAGCAGTTGGTCAATCTTTGCATCTACATCGTGCGCGTCGGGCATTTCAGTTTCCCCCTGCAAAAGTCATTGAATGAATTCAATCCTTAACATACAATATCTTCGCCAATTAGGAGGTATTGATGCTGCCTAATTGGGCGATATTGCTGAATATCTGCTGAATTAAAATAGGCTCAGGCATTTGCGGAAGCAATTTTAATGTTTCGGTCACATATTTGCGCCCCCGGGAATGAGCCTTGAGATCGTTGACGCTGAACGAGGGATAAGTTGGTCGAAACTGTTGGATTAAGACCTGCGAAACATTAACCATAAACATAGATAGATTGGCGGCGTTATAAACGGGACGCTGGTTGACGTTCATAAAATCTTCCAGCCCCCAAAATTGTTTGGCATCGCGAAAGTTGAATTCGATTTGGAAACGAAGGCGGTAATAGTCGATCAGTTTATCGAAAGCCAATTCCAGATCGCTGCTGAAAAG
>CAYWSS010000473.1:0-5048 GCA_964460505.1 uncultured Caldilineaceae bacterium
CGGTCAAGAGACCGGCCCGAGCGCGATTTTGACGGGTTCACTGAATTTGTACGCGCAGCGACACGATGGCCTTTATCCTTGAAGGGCAATTTTGCCAAATTCAGCGGGAACAGAGATGAGCGTCAATTTGCGCTAAAACACAAAAGCCCCACCTTAACCCGGTAGGGCTTTGACTTTGACCAGACTACGGTCAAGAATTATCGCTGCTTTGTAAAAAAGTTATCAAAAATGCTACGCTGCTTTTTGGACCCGCTTCAGGCTAATCTCTTCAAGGTAACCTTCTACTTCCTTGTGAGATTTCTTAAACCGGCGCAACAACTGCGTGTCTGTGTCGCGTAAAGCATTGATGGTTCGCTGCGAACAGGCTGCGCATCCCAAGGCGGCTTTGTAGCTGCCCAAGTCACAATTCAGGCAGTCGCACAGCTTGATCATCATGTGAGAAAATGCCAACGCATCTTCATGCGTTTCCGGCAATGTCGCCACATATTCAGTTAACTCTTTCCATTTATCGCCCTTTAGTTTCTTCAACCCACTGACACGTGAGTGCGGAAACAAAATTTCACATCGCGAATACATACCTGTCTATCCCCTATCTACACTATTGAGTTTTCATCTATTCCACAAAAAAATGAGCCGTCTGGGACTCGAACCCAGGACCCACTGCTTAAAAGGCAGTTGCTCTACCGGCTGAGCTAACGGCTCGCGACTCAAGACCAGATGGTAGCACAAACCATTTTTCTTGTCAATAGCGTGTTAAGCATTTTAAGCGTTTTAAGGTTAGCGTTGACACCGCTTTTGGGGAGTGTTATAATTTGCGTGAAATAACATAGCGCGGTCAAATCGCAACTCAATTTATTAATATTTTTCAGTTGGCCAAAATTATGATACTGCCCGAAGCCGATGAGTTTGCTTCACTCTTTCCAGACGAAATCAGAACATTACTGGCTATGCTCCGCATGGGGAATTTAGGCGGGCTAGCCGTAGCCGAATGTGATGATCTTGACCTGCGCGCCCGATTATTTGATTATTTTCGGCATCGGCTGGAAGCAGAAAATATTTATCTGTTCAACTACAAAGTCAGCAGCAAAGAAACCAATCTGGTTCGCAGCCTGACAGAATTAACGGACCACCCCCGCTTTAAGAATCTGGAACTTACGGGAAAATACAAATCAATTGCCATTTTCGTTTATGGTATTGAAAAATTTAACCACTCGCAGCGAGAAAATTTTGTTAAGCTGCTTAATTTCTTAAAGAACCGCTTGAACCTGATCACCCATCCGGTGGTCATCTGGGGGTCATCAGCATTTGTTACCCAACTGGCCCGCAACGCCCCCGATTTTTGGAGCTGGAAAGGCCATTCATTTAAATTCTCGGCGCTCAGCGCCTCTCGCTCTGAAATCAAGTTACCTGCGGTCAAAACAACGGATGCTGTCGCTCTGAGCAGCAATCTCACACCCGTTCACCGTTATTTGCATCAGATACAGGAAGACCCGGATTATCGCATCTGGAAAGAGTTGTATCTACCCCTCAAAGCCAATCGAACTGACGAAACCGTGGCCCCGGTCCCACCCCGGCATACATTAACCTACAGCGAACTTCGTCAGCTAGCCCCCCTGTTTCCAAAGTCTAATGCCTACCCGTCCAACCAAACCATTTTTGAACGGGGAGAGGCTGGCAAAAACGCCTATATCATTGTTACCGGCGAGGTAGAGGTAATGATACCCGATGCTCTGGGTAACGACATTATTATCTCTAAATTGGCTAAAGGCGACTTTTTTGGTGAAATCTCGTTACTAAAAAAAGTCCCTCGCACGGCCACAATACGGACCACCAAACCCACTAAACTTCTCAAATTGACCGAACGCTCGTTGAGTTTGCTCAATCATAAAGCCCCTAACATCCTGGATATTCTCACCGATATTGGCCGGCGCCGGCTGGAGGCCCGCTCAAATGATGCCACCGAAACCGTGTCACCCTTGCGACGCTTTGCCATTGAAGGCTCCAGCCTGTTTCGAGAAAATCCAATCGACGTGCGGCAATTAATTGCCAACGACAGTCGAGTGGTGATTTTGGGCGAGGCCGGTGCCGGAAAAACTACCGTGCTGCGGCGGATTATGCTCGACACCATTGAATCCACCGTCCGTACCCTTAACACCGATCACGAAAAAATCATTCTCCCTGTTTTTATTAAACTCAACAACCTCTCTGCTCAAAAAAGTATTGAGGAAATTATCCTTGATTTGTTTCGCAGTTACAAGATCCACCACTTTAAAAATACCGAAGATATTGTTCAGCTACTAAACGGAGAAAGCCCAAATGGGGTCGGGGTCTATTCCATTCTCTTTTTAATGGATGGCCTAAACGAGATTCCGGTGCAAGGCCAAACCCGCCCCAGGCTCAGCCGGTTTATCCGCAACTATCCCCAGCACCGCTACATTTTGGCCTGCCGATCGCAGGATTACACGGCCATAAAAGATTTTCGGACCGCCATGCTGCAACGCCTGTCCGGCGAAGACATCGAGGCGTTTCTGGTTAACTATTTGCGGGTTGAACAGGGCCGGCTCGTTGCCCGAGAAATTTACAGCGACTCCCAATTGGAAGAACTGGCTCAAACACCACTGGCGCTCTTTATGCTGGCTCACATTGCCAAACGCAGCGATGAAGAGCTCCCCAAAAATCGAGGCGTGCTCTTTGAGGTTTTTACCGATAATCTACTGCAACGCACTGATAGCGAGTGGCAAAAAATGATGGAGCCGGCCAGGTCGCAGGCCCCCCTAACCCTGCGCAGAAGTGCCCTGTCCACCCTGGGGCTGGCAATGCAGGAAGAGGAAGTGTGGGCCTTTTCTCATGACCGCTGGCTGGCGCTGATAAAAAAGCGATTGCAAACGTATTTAAAAAATGCCACCCCCAATCAAAAGGCCGAAGTAGAAACACTTGCCCCGGAGGATATTCACACAGAAATCACAAATAGCGGTTTGGTCCGCTATTCCGATAGCCGGGCCTGGGTAGAATTTGCGCATCACACCTACCAGGAATTTTTTGCGGCCCTGGCCCAGCGAGACCAGAGTCTGGACCTTGAGCCCCGGCTGCGCACCAACGAAGCACGCCGGCGCTGGCAGGGAACCCTTGTGCTGCTCTACGGGATCACGCAGGATAAAGCGGCCCTCTATTCCAAAATTTTGGGCGCCTCAAATGACTACGCCCGTATCTGGTTAGCCGCCCACTGTCTGGCCAATTCCGGTGAAGAAATAGCGGCAGCCCTGCAGCGCCTCGAACGCACCCTGCCCATGAAGCAGCATTTTGCCCTGCTGTTCAGCGCCGGGTTAGCCTGCCACCAACTGGGCCGCTACCCGGAAGCGCTCAGCTACCTGCACATGGCCAGCGAAGAGTCACCCGGCTCCGCCGAGGTGTATTACGAAATTGGGTCGCTCTACCGCAAAGTTGAGCAATACGAACGCGCCATTGAGTATCTGGAGGAGTCGATTCATTACCGCTCTGATTTTGTGGATGCCTACAATCAGCTTGGCATTACCTACCACGACCAGGAAAAATATATTGAGGCCCTGACCGTATTTAGAGCCACCACCCAGCTTGAGCCGGGCAATGCGCATCACTTTTACAATTTGGGAACCACTCAAAAAGTGCTGCGCGATTACGATGGGGCGCGACAATCGTTTCGCACCGCCCTCAAACTAAAGCCGGACTACTCTGAAGCCAAGACCCAACTCTCTCTGCTGGACAAAGCGATGTCCACCGGCGTGGTGCGCGTCCTGGAAAATATCCCCATTCTCAGCAAAATGACGCTGGAACAAAGCATTGTGCTGGCCAAACGCATTAAAGTTGCCGAGTTCCGGGCCGGCCAGATTATTTTCCACATGGGGGAAATGGGCGGCACCTTTTACGTCATTGAAACCGGCGAAGTAGAGGTGTTGGCCCCGGATATGGAAGGGCAATCCTTTGGCGTCATTAACCGGCTTGGCCCCGGTGACTTTTTTGGCGAAATTGCCCTGCTGCGGGCCATCCCCCGCACGGCAACCATTCGCGCCACCAAAGCCACCCGCTTGCTGGCCATCAGTCGCGAAGATTTTAAGGGCGTGGTGCAGCGCTATCCCTCCATCGCCCACTCGCTGGCCGAAACGTCCGGGCTGCGCCTGCTGCGCGACCGCCAGATTGGCCGCCGCGTCGATTTGAATCGCTACTACGACCCCGGCTACATTGCCGAATTGACCCATCAAAATGAAGTGACCGTGGTCATGGGCGATATCCACGGCTCCACCTACCTCACCAACGCCATTGGGCCGGAATTGATGGTGGCCTATCTGGATGAATACCTGCTGCGGATGTCGACCATTATTGTGCAGGCCGGGGGTGCCATGGACAAGAGTTTGGGCGACAGCGTCATGGGCGTGTTTGGCAATTTCCCTGACCGGCACGAAGACAACAAAATCACCTCGGTAAATTCTGCGCTGATGGCCGCCCTAAAAATGCGGCAAGCCTACAAAATTCTGCGGGATGAGTGGAAACGGGAAAGCCCGGAATTTGCCCGAACCGGCATGGGCATTGGCATCAGCACCGGCAAAGTAAAAACCGGCACCGTTGGCCCCGAAGCGACCATGGTTGGCCCCGCTGTGAACTTATCCAGCAAATTGAGCAAATTAGCCATTCGCGGCCGCACCGAAAGCGAAATCTACATTGATGTTCGCACCCATCAATTGTTAGGCAACTCCGCCAGTACAGAAACGCTCAATGCAGCCTACACCCGCAAAAAGGTTGGCGTCGACCTGATTGCCCACCGCGTAACCCAACGAAAATAGGGACATAAGTTGACAGCCGTTTCGACATGTTTATAATGTCACGCGCTGTCAGCCTCAAAATTCTGTCTCCTGCATCCTGTTTCGAGGGGCCGTTATTTATGTTACTTTCACCGCAATTCAACCAAATGCCGGCAATATCGTAAAAGTGTATCTTCTCAATATTCCGGGAGAAACGCGGTCTGAGCTTGCCGAAGGCCGTTGGTTTCGACAGGCTCAACCAACTTTACCGCGATT